>JACQWB010000263.1 GCA_016209385.1 Candidatus Rokuibacteriota bacterium | reverse complement strand
GACCCGGGCCTTCCCCTTCCCGAGCTGGCGCTTCCCTGTGGGTTTGATCCGCCTCAACCTCCGCGGGAGGGAGCCCCAGGGGATCGTGGAGCCTGGCAGGGAGGCCGAGCAGTTGCTGGGGGATCTCGCCCGAAGGCTTCTGGCCGTGCGGGACCCTGGGACGGGGGAGCGTCTCATCGAATGGGTGAAGCGGCGGGAGGAGCTGTTCTCGGGGCCTCGGGCCGGCGATTTTCCAGACCTCTTCTACGGGATGAGACCGCCCTATTGCGCCAATAACCGTCTCCACTTCAGGGGGCCGCTGCTTTATGACGAGGCAGAACCACGATTCTGTCATAGCTATGAGGGGATCCTGCTGGCGGCCGGAAGAGGTGTGAGGCCCGGGATGGTCGCAAAGGCCCGGATTGCTGACATCGCGCCGACGCTCCTGTACCTCTCCGGCCTCCCGGTGGACCCCTACCTGGATGGCCGGGTGCTGGCCGACCTCTTCCAGGACGAGATGTTGGAGAGCCGGCCTCCGGAGGTTCGGGATACCGGGTACGGTGAAGAGGTGCAGCGTCAGGCCCAAGTGGTGAGGGAGGCGGACAACCAGTACATCCGGAAACAGCTGGAGCGGATGGGCTACCTGTGAGCCCTGGTCGGGCCCCATCCTCCACGCCCGATGGTTTGAGCTGGGGAGTGACGCCATGAACGTAGTGGGGATCGTGAAGACCCGTCTGGGGTTATCAACATCCGCCATGCCTGCGCGGAGCCTGATCGAGATCGAGGGGAAGCCTGTCCTCCAGATCATTCTCGAACGCCTGCGCTTCTCCAAGACCCTTGGCGGCATTGTGGTGGCCACCACGGTGAACCCGGAGGACAACGCCACCGTGGATATGGCCGCCAGGCTTGGGGTGCCAGCCCACCGGGGTCCGGACCGTGATGTCCTGAGCCGCGTCCGCCTTGTCGCGGAGGCGGAGTCGGCGGACCTGGTTGTACTCATCGCGGGCAACTACCCGCTGGTGGACGCCACCTACCTGGACGAACTCGTCCACGGGCATATCCGGGAGGGGGCTGAGTTCAGCTACAACGAGCACAAGGAGGGGATCATTTACGGGATGGGGGTGGAGGTCCTCTCTGCAGAGGTGCTCGAGAAGCTCAGCCGGCACAAGCTCACCGATGAGCAGCGGGAGCTGGGAACGCTCTACCTCAAGCAGCACTTCAAGCGGTTCCGTATCTACCGGCCTGTCTTCACGGTTCAGCGGCCCAACTACAAGGTGTGCCTCCAGTACGAGCCGGACGTGGAGGTGGTTCGGGAGATCTTCCAGAAGGTCCCTGACCCCTGCTTCGAATCGGTGGTGAAGTTCCTGGATGCCAACCCATTGGTCGCCCGGCACAATAACCAGGCGCCGAGGGGAGGGGAGATCAGCCTTCAGAAACTGGCCATCTTCCCGCAGAAGTTGCAGGCCATCCAGAAGACGACCGCGGCCCGGCCGGACCCCACCTTCCCGATCAGCGTCGAGCTCTCCCTGACCAACGCCTGCAACTACAAGTGCGTGTGGTGCTCGGACATGGACCTCCGTGAGCGCTTGGGGGGCGAGCTGGATACGGGGGTGGTCTTCAAGCTGATTGAAGAGCTGAAGGCGGGCGGCACGCGGGGCGTCGTGATCGAGGGCGGAGGGGAACCGACCCTCCACCGGGACTTCAACGCCATCGTGGAGCACATCCGGGCTAATGGCCTGTCGGTCGGGCTTATCACCAACGGGCATCTGCTCCCCTATCGGGAACTCATCGGCGAGTTCGACTGGATCCGGGTTAGCCTCGACTGCTCTTCCGAGGACGAGTTCAAGAAGTACAAGGGGCTCTATGCGTTCGAGCGGGTGATGGAGAACATCCGGGCCCTCGCCCGGACGGGGACCATGACAGGCGTAGGCTACATCGTCACCAAGGACAACACGGCCAACCTGGAGCCGCTCGTCCTCCGTCTTAAGGACTACGGGGTCTCCTACATCCAGTTCAGGCCGGTCATCGACACCCCGGACATCGCTCCAGATCCGACCGACCTCTCGTACCTGAAGAAATACGAAAGTCCCACGTTTTCCATCCTCCTGGATGCCCTCGAGGAGAACAAGGTCCGGGGCAACGCGGGGGTCTCCTGCCGGTCCCACAGCCTGAGCAGCGTGATCGCCGCCGACGGGAGCGTATACATCTGCGGGCGCCTGAACATCTACGAGTGGTGGAAGCCTTTCGGCAATCTCTACCACTCCAGTTTCACCGAGATCTGGCACGGGGAGGAGCGACGGCGCCAGTCGGCCCAGGTCCTCGACCCGTCGTTCTGCGGGGCTCACTGCCCCGAGTGTCGCCTGACCAAGTACAACGTCCTCCTCGATCGGATCTCCAAGATCCGGACGAGGGACTTCATCTGAGTGACCATGATCATTGTGGAGAAGCCAGCATGACTCTGCGATCGGCTTGCACGGTGGTCTTCTGAGCTGGCAGGCGGATGCGGATTCCCTTCGATCCCCCGAGCCGGCGAGTCCTTCACGAGCTCCTGGAGGAAGTGATGGACAGTAACTTCCTCTCGGAGGGCCCGATGGTGGAGCGCTTTGAGGAGGCCTTCGGGAAGGCCGTGGGGGGGAGCGCCGCCGCGGTGACCAACGGGGGGGCGGGACTCCTGGCCCTGTTGGAGTACGTGGGCGTCCGGGGCCATGAGGTCATCGTCCCCACCAATACCTTCATGGCTACTGCGCTAGCGGTGGTCCGGGCCGGAGGGCGCGTGGTCTTCGCCGACTGCAACCGGGAGGACCTCTGCCTGAGCGCGGCCGACCTAGCCAGCCGCGTTACTCCCCGGACGCGGGCTGTGCTGGTGGTGCACATTGGCGGCCATATCGCCTTCGATATCCTCGAGATCGTGGAGATCTGCCGGACGCGAGGGCTGGCCCTCATCGAGGACTGCGCCCACGCCCATGGGGCCTCCTACCATGGGGTGTGCGCGGGCCTGTTCGGGGTGGGCGGGGCGTACTCGTTCTATGCCACGAAGACCCTCCCCTTGGGGGAAGGCGGGGCCGTGGTCAGCCGAGACCCTGCGGTTATCGAGTGGGTGAGGACTTACCGGAACTATGGGAAGCCGACTTACCAGGTCAGCGGCTTCAACTTCCGCATGAACGAGTTCACGGCCGCCCTCGGCCTCGTCCAGCTCGCCCGCCTGCCGGAGATCCTCCGGTGGAAGCGGGAGCTGGCGGCCAAGTACGACCAGATCTTCTCCCGTCGGGTGCGCCTACCGGCCGGGATGGAGTCGGGGTTCTACAAATACATCGTCTTCGACACCCTGCTCTCGGAGCAGACGGGCAAGGTTTTCGACACCCTGTGCCACGACATCATGGGACAGCCAGGGGAGTTCCTGGGCGCCGCGTGGGTGCGGGACCACCACGCGTGCGCCCCGATCTACTTCGGGTGGGGAAAGGCCCGTCTGGGGCCGGAGGGCTTGCGAGCGGCCCTCACGCCGGGGGTGGGCACGGCATGAGCGTCACGCGGCAGCGTGCGCTGCTGATCGGCGGGGCGGGCTACCTGGGGGCGGTGCTCACGCGCCGCCTGCTCGCTGAGGGGTGGGGGGTCACGGTCTACGATGCACTCCTCTTCGGCCCGGAGCCCATGAAGGAGCTGGAGGGCGACCCGGGGTTCTGCCTGATCCGGGGGGATGTCCGGGACCTGTCGGGGTTGGCCGCCGCCATCCCTGGGCACGACGCGGTCATCGTCTTGGCGGCCCTGGTCGGGGAGCCGGCCTGCCAGAAGGACGCCCGGGGGGCCGTGGAGGTGAACTACCTCTCCGCGATCCTCGCGGCTCAGGCTGCCCGGTACTGCGGCATCTCCCGGTTCGTGTTCGCCTCGACCGACAGCTGCTACGGGGCCCAGGAAGGAATCCTGACCGAGTCCTCGCCGCTGCGTCCCATCTCCCATTACGCCCGGCTCAAGATGCAGGCGGAACAGGAGATTCTGAGCCTGGCCGATGCGACCTTCTCCCCGGTCGTCCTGCGGATGGCGACCCTGTACGGCCTGTCCCCCCGGATGCGGTTCGACCTCATCGTCAACACCCTGACCATGCACGCGGTGACGCGCCGGCGTATCAGGATCTATGGGGGCGAGCAGTGGCGGCCCCTCGTCCACGTGGCGGACGCCGCCGAGGCCTATGTCCTGGCGCTTCAGGCCGCCCGCGAGCGGATCCACGGGGAGATCATCAACGTGGGCTCGGACGAGCAGAACTACCAGATCGGCGAGATCGGCAGGGTGGTCGCAGGGCATTTTCCCGGCATCAGTGTGGAGGTGCTCCCCCAGGCCCCGGACCTCAGGGACTACCACGTGAGCTTCGCGAAGGCCGCGGCGGTGCTGGGGTTCCGGGCGATGCGGGGCGTGACCGATGGCATCCGGGAGATCGCTCGCGCCCTGACCAGCGGTGAGATCCTGGACCCCGACGATGGTCGGTACGTCAATGCCTAACGTGCCTTGCGACAGCGCAGGGGTGGCGGACCGTTTCATCCCCTTCGCCCCTCCCTTCATCGGGGAGGAGGAAAAACAGGAGGTCCTGGATACGCTGGAGTCCGGCTGGCTCACCACGGGGCCGCGGACCCAACGGTTCGAGCATGAGCTGGCTGAGTTCTGCGGAGCTCGGTACGCCGTGGCGGTGAACTCCTGCACCGCGGCACTGCACCTCGCCCTGGCCGCGCTGGGAGTCGGAGAGGGGGACGAGGTGATCACCAGTCCCTTCACCTTCGCTTCGACCGCGCATGTGATCCTGTACCAGCGAGCGCGGCCCGTGTTCGTGGACATCGAGCCGGACACGTTCAACCTGGACCCGGCCAAGGTGGCCAGCTCCATCACCTCCCGGACGCGAGCCATCCTCCCGGTCCACTACGGCGGTCACCCGGCGGAGATGGACCCGATCCTGAGTCTCGCGCGGCGCCACGGGCTGGCCGTCGTGGAGGACGCGGCCCATGCGCTAGGGGCCCGGTACCGGGAACGGCCGGTCGGTTCCATGGGGGACGTGACCTGCTTCAGCTTCTACGCGACGAAGAACCTGACCACGGGAGAAGGTGGGATGCTCGTGACGGGTCACGAGGAGGTCGCCCGCCGGGCCCGCATGCTGGGGATGTACGGGATCGACGACGCGCGGGAGATCTGGAGGCGTTACACGCCCCGCGGGACATGGGAGTACGACATCATCGCCCTGGGGTACAAGTACAACATGATGGACATCCAGGCGGCACTCGGCCTCCACCAGCTGAGGCGGCTGGACTGGTTCACGAAGCGCCGGGCTGAGAACGCGGCGATCTACGCCGAGATCCTGGGCGGGGTGGCAGAGGTGACGCTCCCGAGAGCGCGCCCGTGGGTCTCCCATGCCTGGCACCTGTTCCCGCTCCTGCTGAACCTGGAACGACTCCGGGTCAGCCGGGAACAGGTGATCGAGTGCCTCCGCGCGGCCGGCGTCGGGACGAGCGTGCTCTTCCGACCCCTGCACCTGCACAGTTACTACCGGGAGGTCCTGGGTCTCGGGGAGGGGGCGTTCCCGGTGGCGGAGGATGTCTTTGTCAGGCTCGTCAACCTCCCCGTCTCGCCGAAGATCGCCCCAGAGGAGATCCGTCTGGTGAGCGAAGCTATCCTCAGGATCCTCAAGGAGGGACACCGGTGAAGACAGTCGTGCTGATCTCCCCGACCCCGATCAGTCAGGTCCCCACCGGGCTCGCCTACATCGGGGCGATCTTCGAGAACCAGGGATGGCGGGTCAAGCCCCTGGTGAACACGTTCAAGTACTACTTCACTATGGAGGAGCTTGTCGAGAAGGCTGCCTCCTGCTCGCCTGATCTCATAGGGATCTCCTTCTCCAGCTTCAGGGTCCTGGATATCTACGACCTGGTCGCTCGCCTGAAGAAGCTTGGGGTGCCTGTCATCATCGGCGGTCCTCACCCGACCCTCTTCCCGGAGGAAGGGGTCGAGCACGGCGCCGACGTGGCGGTCGTCGGAGAAGGGGAGGCAACTGCAGAGGAGATGGCGAAGTACTATGACGGCCGGCTCGACCGGTCCCTCGCGCAGATACCCGGAATCGTCTTCCGCGACGACAGCGGGAAGATCAGGAGGACAGCTCCCCGGGAGCCCATCCAGGACCTGGACGCGATCCCGTTCCCGGCCCTCCACCTGTTCGACGAGGAGACGTTCCGGCAGCCGGATGGGACGCTGAAGGGGTTCAACAAGGTCTTCTTCAGCCGGGGGTGCCCGGCCCGGTGCACGTTCTGCGAGACGAACGCCTTTGGCCGCAAGTACCGCTGCCGAAACGCGGAGGACGTCGTGAAGGAGATCGAGAACGTCAAGGCCGCTTACGGGATTGACGAATTCACCTTCATCGACGACCTGTTCACCGTGAACAAGGCGCTGATCAAGCAGATCTGCGGGCTGCTGATCGATCGCCAGGTCAACGTGCAGTGGATCGCGGCCTGCAAGATCAGCACGGTGGATGAGGCCCTGCTCCGGGAGATGCACCGGGCGGGCTGCATCCAGGTCAACTACGGGATCGAGAGCGGCGATGAGGATACGCTGAAGCGGATCAAGAAGGGGATCAAGCTAGAGGCGGTCCGTCGGGTGGTCAAGCTCACCCACCAGATCGGGATCCGGATCTACGCCAACATCATGACGGGGTTCCCCTTTGAGACGGTGGAGAACGTCATGAACACCCGGAACCTCGTGAAGGAGCTCAGCCCATACGTCTACATGTACTCGGTCCACGGGTGCCTGGTCCCCTACCCCGGGACGGAGATCTACCAGGAGTTCAAGGACCAGCGGGGGATCGACCACTACTGGCTGAAGCCGGAGTACCAGCTCATGGGGGACGTGATCTACCAGAACGTGCCCAACCCTTACGAGGTGAGCACTTATTACCAGCGGAACATGTATGACGATACGTATATCGAGGAGGAAACCTTCTTCAGTTACTCGCGGGAGATCAAACGGGCGAACAAGAAGCTCGTGTTCGCCATCGGCTGGCACAACATGAAGGTCCGCCACCCCAAGCGGCTCCGCCGGCTGTGGGCGATGGGGCTATGCTACCTGTCCAACTGGGTCTACCAGATCAGCCCCAGGCTGGAGAAGGGGATCGCCAGGCGCCTGCGCCTGGTGAATAGGATCCACGACAACCTGAAGATCGGGTACATGGTCCGCCTCGGGCCGAACCGGTCGCGCCCTGAGCGCTTCCAGCTCTGGAAGAGACGGCTCCCGCAAGGGCAGGGATCGCAGTCGTGATCGCCGCCTTCGAAGACGGAACGCGGGGGGGCGTGGGAGCTGTCGCCCCACGGCAGCGGGACCTGCGCATGTGGCTGCACAGCGATCACTACACGGAGCTCATGCGCCGGCGGGTTGCCCGGCTGGAGCCGGAGATGGTGTGCGCCGCCCAGCTGCGGGAAGAACTTGCCCCGGTGGTCTCTCCCGGCATGAGCCTCCTGGATGCCGGCTGCGGGCCTGGGCACTACT
>JACQWB010000262.1 GCA_016209385.1 Candidatus Rokuibacteriota bacterium | reverse complement strand
GCCATACCGTGTCTCCTCTGCTTTGTTCGAGCGCGGGCTTGGCCCGCGCAACCTCCTGGGGGAGGCCTCGGAGGGGGCCGTCGAGGCCCCCTCCGACTACTACCCCACTGTCCCTGTTCGAGCGCCGGCTTCGCCGGCGCAACCACTCCTCGGGGGGAGGTCCGGAAGGGGGGCGTAGCCCCCCTCCGGGGTTCTAGCGCGGGCTTGGCCCGCGCAACCCTCCGGGGGGAGGTATCGGAGGGGGCCGTCGAGGCCCCCTCCGACGATCTACCGGATCGGGTGGTGGATCGTCACCAGCTTGGTCCCATCGGGGAACGTCCCTTCCACCTGGACCTCTTCCAGCATTTCGGGAACGCCCGCCATCACGTCGTCGCGGCTCAGGATCCGGACACCGGACGCCATGAGCTCCGAGACCGGGCGCCCGTCCCGGATCCCCTCCAGCACCTCGGCCGTGATGAGGGCGAGCGCTTCCGGGTAGTTGAGCTTGAGGCCGCGCGCCCGCCGGCGACGCGCGACCTCGGCGGCGGTGAAGATCAGCAGCTTCTCCTGCTCCCTGGGCGTGAAGTGCATGACGCCACTCCGGTTAGACGCTCAACAGGCCCTTCACCTCGTCAATCCGAAACTCCTCGCGGCGGCCCTCGAGGGCGACGACCCCCCGGTCGAGCACGTAGAAGCGGTCCGCAAGCGCGCGCGCGAACTCCAGGTACTGCTCCACCAGGAGAATCGAGCGCCGGCCCTCCTCCTTGATCCGTCGCAGGACCGCGGCGATTTCCTCGACGATGGAGGGCTGGATCCCCTCCGTGGGCTCGTCGAGGAGAAGCAGTTTGGGGTCTGAGATCATGCCACGAGCGATGGCGAGCTGCTGCTGCTGGCCCCCGCTGAGGTCGCCGCCCCGCCTGTCCAGCATCCCGGCGAGCGACGGGAAGAGCGAAAAGACGTAGTCGAAGACCTCGGACCCCGGCTGCCTCCGGCGGGCCCCGAGCACGAGGTTTTCCCTGACGGTGAGGGTGGGGAAGATCTCCCGACCCTGGGGGGCGTACGCGATCCCCAGGCGGGCGCGCGCATAGGGCGCCAAACCCGTGATCTCGCGCCCGTCGAACAGGATGGTCCCCCGCCCGGGTGTCAGCAGGCCCATGATGGTCTTGAGGAGCGTGGTCTTGCCGACCCCGTTGCGCCCCATGACGCACACGACCTGCCCCTCCCCCACGGCCAGGTCCAGGCCAGTCAGGACCCGGCTTTCGCCATAAAAGACGTCGACGCCGTTCACGGCGAGCATCACGCGGCCTCCACGCCCACACTGCCCCGCCCCAGGTAGGCCTCGATGACGCGGGCATCGGACTGAACCCGGTCGATGGAGCCTTCCGACAGCACGCTACCTTCGTGGAGCACGGTCACCCGATGGCCGCGCCGGGCCACCTGCCGGACAAACTCCATGTCGTGCTCGATGAGCACGATGGAACAACTTTCGCAGTCCACGATCGCATCGATCAGCTCGGCGGTCTTCTCCTTCTCGATCCGGGTCATGCCGGCGACCGGCTCGTCCAGGAGGAGGAGCCTCGGCGCCTGAACGAGCAGCATGGCGATCTCCAGCCACTGCTTCTGGCCGTGTGAGAGGGTCCCGGCCAAGCCGTTGGCGGACTCGAGGAGCCCGACCTGCTCCAGGACCTGAGCGATCCTGTCGCGCTCATCTGAAACCGCGCGAGCAGACATGGTGGAGAGGAACCCCTTCCCGCCCGAGGCGAGCAGCATGTTCTCCGAAACAGTGTGGTCGGGAAAGACGGAGGGCGTCTGGAACTTTCGGATCACGCCCCGGTTGGCGATCTCGTATTCGCGCAGGCCGAGCAAGTCGATCGAGTCTCTGAAGACCACCCGGCCGGCGATCGGCCTGACGTGCCCGGTGAGGACATCGAAGAGCGTCGTCTTCCCGGCGCCGTTGGGACCGATCAGGAGGCGCACCCGTTCGCTGTCCTCGAGGATGAAATTCAAGTTCCTGAGGGCCAGGAACCCATCGAAGGAAACGCTGAGCCCTTCCACGTACAGGAGCGTCGCCATGGTCAGAGGGTCTGTTGCTCCGCCTTCGACGCCGGTACCGCTTCAGCCGCGGCGACGAACGCCCGTTTTCGCGACACCAGGGCCCGGAGCTGGCTCGCCACTCCGACCAGGCCCTGGGGGAAGAACAGGATGACGGTCACGAACAGGCCGCCGAGGATGATGGGCCAGAGGGCCGGGTACGCGGCGGTGAGCACGCTCCTGAGCCAGTTGATCGAGATCGCGCCGAGCACGGCGCCCCAGAGCGTGCCTCTGCCGCCGAAGGCCACCCAGATGACGATCTCGAGCGAGGGGAGCACGCCGATCTGGCTCGGCGTGATGATTCCTACCTGCGGGGCATAGAGCAGGCCGGAGAGCCCGGCCAGGGCGGCCGAGATGGCGAAGACGAAGATCTTGTAGCCGGCGACGTTGTAGCCCAGGAACTGGAGGCGCCGCTCGTTGTCCCGGATGGCCTGGAGCACGAGCCCGGTCTTCGAGGCGACGAGCCAGCGTGAGAGGAGGAACGCGGCCACCAGGAGGGCGGCGGTGCCGACGTAGAGCGCGCTGAGCGTCCGCGGATCGCTGAGCGAGAACCCCAGGATGGACTTGAAGTCGGTGAGGCCGTTGGTGCCCCCTAACCGCATCTCGTTGCGGTTGACCATCAGCCACACGGCAAAGGCGATGGCCTGGGTGAGAATGGCGAAGTACGTGCCCCGGAGCCTCCGGCGAAAGGTCAGGAACCCGGTGAGCGCGGCCAGGGCGGCCGGGAGCAGGACCGACGACCCGAGCGCGACGAGCACATGCGTGTACGGCTTCCAGAAGAAGGGGAGCTGGTAGACTTGGTTCCAGATCATGAAGTCCGGGACCGGCTCCCCGTACACTCCCTTGCCGCTCCCCTCCAGCATCATGTACATGCCGATGGAGTACGCCCCGACCCCGAAGAAGATGGCCTGGCCCAGCGAGAGGATCCCCGTGTAGCCCCAGATGAGGTCCATGCCGAGGGCGAGGATGGCGAGCGAGAGGTACTTCCCGAAGAGGTTCAGGTAGTAGTCGGAGAGGACACCGAAGGCATTCCCCACGGGCAGCACGACGACAAACACCACCGCGAAGGCCGCCAACCACAACGCGCTGCCGTCAGCGTTTCGCGTGGTGACCACGGGGATCACCGTGCCCCTCACGCCGCCTCAGCGGCGCGCCCTTTGGCCGGAAAGAGCCCGGTCGGCCTCCACTGGAGGAAGCCGATGGCGAGGGCGAGAACGGCCACCTTCGCGTAGATGGCCGCCGCGGTCCCACCGATCGACGGCTCCAGGATCTTGTTGGACAGGCCAATGCCGAAGGAGGCCGCCACCATCCCGAGCAGCTTGCCGACGCCGCCGAGCACAACGACCATGAAGGCGTCGACGATGTAGGTCTTGCCCACCTCCGGGTCCACCGTGCTGATCAAGGCAAGGGCGCAGCCCGCCACGCCGGCGAGGGCGGTGCCAAGGGCAAACGTCAGGGCGTCGATCTTGCGGGTGGAGACGCCGACGCAGGAGGCCATGGCCCGGTTCTGCATGACGGCCCGCACTCGAAGCCCGGCGTAGGAGCGGTACAGTAGAAGGTAGAGCACGGCCAGCGCCGCCACAGACAGCGCCACGATGAAGATCCGGCTCCAGGGAAAAATGAGTCCGCGCATGACCTCCACGCCGCCCCTGAACCACGTCGGCGGGTTCACGCTGGTCTGGTCACCGAAGTAGAGCCGGGCCGACTGCTGGAAGATCATCCCGATCCCCCACGTGACGATGAGCGTCTCCAGCGGCCTGCCGTAGAGGAATCGAATGATCCCCCCTTCCAACGCCAGCCCCACCAGCCCCGCCACGACGAAGGAGAGGGGCAGAGCCACGAAGAAGTAGTAGTCCTGGTGGGACGCTAGCCGCGACGCGAAGGCCTCCTGCACCACATACGCCGTGTACGAGCCCAGCATGAGCATCTCGCCGTGAGCCATGTTGATGATGCCCATGAGGCCGAAGGTCACTGCCAGCCCCAGGCTCATGATCAGCAGCACGGCGCCCAGGCTCACGCCGTTGAAGAGGTAGGCCACGATGTTCCGAAGCCCCATGAACGACTCGATGCGCTGAATCGCGTCCCTGGCTGCCGCCTTCGCCTTGCCGTCCGGCTCATGGGCAAGCATGGCCCTGAGCTGGGGAAGGGCGGCTTCGGACCTGAGCCGAGCCAGCGAGCGCGCTGCGCCCGCGCGCGTGGCGGGGTCTGGCGCCAGGAGCTGCAGCTTGGCCACCGACTCCTCAATGACGGTCTTTACATCACGGTCGGTCTCCCGCTCTGCAGCCTTCAGCAGCACGGGGATCGCCGAGATGTCCCCCGAGCCTCCCAGCTTGAAGGCCGCCGCCTTCCTTGCCTCTCGATCCGCGCCGAACACCTCCAGCCGCTCGAGGATTCGCTGAACGAGGCCGAACAGCTCCTCCTCAAGCGCAATCGCCTCGTGCCCGCTCTCGGGCGAAACCGGCTGCCCCTGGGCGTCGAGGAGCGGCTGCCCCCTGGCGTCCTTCAACGTTCCGTCGTCCCCCAGAATCGCGATCCGGCCCTTCCACTGGTAGAGGGCTCCGTCCTTCAGGGCCCGTAGGACAGCCTCCATCGACGGATCGCTGATCGCCTGCAGCGCGAGGATCGCCTCTCGCTGCGTCGCCGGCGACCCGAGCCCCTTCGCGGTCGACTCCAGCTCGGTGACCCCGGGCCTGGAGGGCGTAGCCGCCACTCCGGCCCCGGCAATTCCCAGGACAAGCAGCAACGCGAGCGACAGCAGACTGGCCACACGTGCTGGACGCGCACTTCGAGCGCGGGCTTGGCCCGCGCAAGCTCTGGGGGAGGCCTCGGAGGGGGACACCCACGCCTCCGGCGTGGGTACCCGGGCCCCCTCCGATTTGACTACTGTTTTTCCGAGAGCCACATCCGCTTCCCTGCCACCAGGTCGTAGGAGCCTTTTCCACCCTTGCTCCAGTCGCAGGCGCGGTTGGGATAGGTCACCGGGCTCCAGGGCTCCGGGGCCACCGACGCCTTCGTCTTCCAGACGACGTCGAACTGGCCGTCGGCGCGGATCTTCCCGATGTACACGGGTTTCCAGGTGTGGTGGTTCTTCTCGTCCACCTAGTACTTGCCGACCGGGCTCGGGATCTCGAGGCCCTCGAGGGCCTTGAGCATCTCGTCCACGTCGGTGGTCTTGGCTCTCGCGACCGCCTTGGCCCAGAGGTGGACGTGGACGTACGCGTGCATCATGGGATCATCGGTCACGGCCTGCTTGTCGGGAATGCCACGCTTCTTCGCCCACTCCTTGTACGCCTTGACCCACTTGAGGTTGTCCGGGGTCTTCAGCGACATGAAGTAGTTCCAGGAGGCGAAGTGGCCCACCAGGGGCTTGACGTCCAGGGTCTGAAGCTCCACCTCGGCGAAGCTGAACGACATGGTGGGGCAGCGGTCCGCGGTCACCCCCTGGTTCGCCAGCTCCTTGAAGAAGGGGACGTTGGAATCGCCGTTGATGGTATTGATCACCGCCGCATCCCCCGCGGCGCAGAAGCTCTTGATCTTTCCGACGATGGTCTGATAGTCCTGGTGGTGGAACGGCGTGTACTCTTCGGCGATGCTGGACTCGGGGATCTTCTTGACCTTGGTGAGGTAGAGGCGGAGGATCTTGTTGGTGGTGCGCGGGTAGACATAGTCGGAGCCGAGCAGGTAGAACTTCTTCTTGTTCCCGCCCTCCGCGCTCATCAGATAGTCCACCGCCGGTGTGGCCTGCTGGTTGATAGTGGCCCCGGTGTAGATCACGTTCTTGGAGCACTCCTCGCCCTCGTACTGCACCGGGTAGAAGAGGAGCCCGTTGTACTTCTCGAAGACCGGGAGCACCGACTTCCGGCTCACCGACGTCCAGCACCCGAAGACCGCGGCGACCTTGTCCTGGAGGAGGAGCTTCTTGGACTTTTCGGCGAACAGATCCCAGTTGGAGGCGGGATCCTCCACGAGCGCCTCGACCTTGCGACCCAGGACGCCGCCGGCCTGATTGATCTCCTCGATCGCCATCAGGACCACTTCCTTGATCGGCGCCTCGCTGATGGCCATGGTCCCGCTCAGCGAGTGGAGGACACCTACCTTGATCGGCCCCTTCTCCTGGGCGCGAAGGATCGCGGGAAAGGACAGCCCGCCCGCCAGCCCGGCGCCGGCGACGCCGAGCGCGGATGTCTTCAGGAATTCGCGACGCGAGTGACGCATGTCGGCACGTGAGGTGTCTTCGGGCATTGCACGCTCCTTTCGGTGAAAGTCGTTCCGGCCCCCTTGCCCCTCAGCGCGCCGTTGCGCTCTCATTCCGCCCGTTCACTCCGAACAAACAAAAACGGCGCCGCTCGTCGTGGCGCCGCTGCCACGCTCCCGGGGACACCGTCGTCCGCCGGGGCTCGCTGGAATCCTAGCAACCTCCGTGCCGGTCTGCAGGCCGGTCTGCCCCTCGCAATTTCAATCACTTGCCAGCGGGTTGCTGCAAGAGAATGCCCGGCGAGATGCCTTTTCCGTGTGCAGAGGAGGGGAGTTGCTCAGGATTGTGGCAGGCTCACTCGAGAGACAGTGGCCTCGCTCCCGAAGGCCCGCCGCTCAACCCTTCCGTCAGCAGTAGTGCCTGAGCGATCTCGCTCATCGGGCGGCGACTGTCCATAGAAGTCCTTTGGATTCGACGGAAAGCCTCGGCCTCGGTGAGCCCGTACCGCTCGATGAGTACCGTTTTCGCCCGCTCGATCAGCTTCCGCGACTCGAGGCTTCGCTTGAGATCCGCGTTCTCCTTCAACAAGGCCCGGAACTCTGCGAAGCGGGCCACCGCCAGATCGAGGGTGGGGGCCAGCTCGTCGCGGCGGAGTGGTTTCACGAGAAAGGCCATAACCCCGGCGTCCCGGGCGCGCCCGACCACGGTCGAATCCGTCCGGCTCGTGAGGAGCACGATGGGGCAGGGGGAACGGTGCATCACGCGCCTGGCGGCCTCCACGCCGTCGCCGTCGGGGAGACCGACGGCCAGAATCACGACGTCAGGTCGATGCTGCTCAACCAGCGCCGGGGCTTCGGCGGCATGGCTTCCCTCCGCCGCGACAACCCCGCCCACCGCGGCGATGGCCTCGCCGACGGCGGCCTTCGATGGGAGGTGGTCATCGACGACGACGACACGCCAGCGCGGGTTCACGGGATACAGGTTCAGCAAGAGAAGTGCCAGACTCAGGGACGAGCCAACCGTGCGGGAAAGCGGGACTTCACACCAACCCGTGTCCGGGGAATGGTGAAATCATGCTCAGCCCACGGCGCGGTGCCCAAACGGTAGGCACCGGTCAACTCGGTGAGGGTTGATCCACACGCCCCGGACGGGACAGGGCCAGTACCGTATCGGAGTAATGCCCTTCGAGCGCCGGCTCCGCCGGCGCAACCCATCCTGGGGGGAGGTTCGGACGGGGGGCAAAGCCCCCCTCCGAGTCGACTAGATG
>JACQWB010000261.1 GCA_016209385.1 Candidatus Rokuibacteriota bacterium | reverse complement strand
TCCTGGGGGAGGCTTCGGAGGGGGCCCGGGCGGGTACCCGGGCCGGAGGCCCGGGTGCGCCGAAGGCGTGGGTGTCCCCCTCCGATGGTCCTACCCGGTCAGAAGCCGTTCCACAAAACCGATCCGGTAGACGAGGAAGCATCCCACAGCCAGCGCCAGGAGCCCGGTCCCGACGGACAGGACGTGATTGATCCCCGCGAAACGGCGCGCGCTGATCGCGAAGGGAAGCACGAGGACCGCAGCGATCGCCATCATGCCGGCCATCGTCCCGGCCCCGAAGACCGCGAGGTAGGCAACCGCCCACACCGGGTTCTGAATCGTGGCCAGGATCAGAAGACCGGGCACCGCGCTCCCGGCGAGCCCGTGGACAACACCGATCGCAACGGAGCGAAGCGCCCGGCCCACCCCCACAGCCCCGAGCGCAGCCAGAAGCCAGCCCGCCGGGTGGAGGTGGGGGTGGCGATGGGCCACGCCGTCGTGGGTGTGAACATGGCTGTGAAACGCGTGCCGGTGGCCGTGCTCATGCGCCGTCCGCGCGTGCTCCGGATGAACGCGCCGGACGCCGCGAAAGCACCACGCGAGCCGGACCAGTCCGAGCCCGACCAGCATCACCGCCACCGCGAGCTCCAGGGAGAGCGCCACGGCCGGCGGAACGGTCAGGCTCAGGAGGACGATGGTCCCGCCCACCACGGTGAGCGTGAGCGCGTGACCGAGCCCCCACAGGATCCCGACCAGGACGCCAGACCGCCAGCGAGGTTCGCGGCTGGCGATCGTCGCGACAGCGAGGACATGGTCAGGATCGGTGGCGTGCTGGATGCCGAGCAGGAAGCCGAGCCCGATGACCCACGCGAGGGAAGCCATGCGGGCTCATGCTATCACGGCTGATAGACCTGTGTCTTCGGTTGAAAGGCGGCCCACGCGAACCAGAACGCGTCGACGTGGATGATCGGCCTGAGGGTCTTCCCAGCGAGCGGCCCCTGGTACGCCCGCCCGAGCAGCGACCAGAGGCTGCCTGTCTCTCTGTCCTTGAACCCGGTCTCGGTCGGCTCGAAGGTGAGGGGCTTGCCGTCGAGCACGGGCCTGAATACGGCAGTGGCACCCACATCTCTCGACTGAGCGATCAGGTTGTGATCGAGCGCCGAGAGCGTGCCCGGGCGGTGGAAGATCACGAGCGGTTCCCCGTCTACGGTGTCGGTGAGCACTCGCCGCTTGGCCAGAACGCTGAACGGGTACGCCTTTGCGCTAGGGCCGATCACGACCCCGACCACGCGCTCCTTCGGGGGAAGCCGGCGGTCCACCTGATCGAAGAAGAGAAACGGGGGCAGGTTCGGCTCGTCGTAGCCGTCATACGGGTTCAGGCCGTACGCGCGGCGGTGCCCCGTCTCGCGGGAGAGGACCTTGCCGCGCGGAAAGAGCGCCTTCCACTCTCCGTACGCGATCGTGTTGGAAGGCAGCCAGGAGAGCTTCGTCCCGGCCAGGTCTCCCACGATGGCCCGCCCCTCCATCTGGGACCAGAGCGAGTGGGTTTGCCGGTCGTACATGACGAGGTCCGACTTGTAGAGCATCCCGGACGTGCCGAAGTCCAGGAGCCGGTCACCGAGCTTGCGGTCGAAGACGATGCCGGAATTGCAGAGCGGACAGTACGTCACGCACACGGGCCGGCCGCCGACAGTGTCGTTGACGATCTCGTGCCACGTCAGGATCTGAAGCGGGTAGGCCCGGGCCTCCCCGTTCACCTCCACCGCGAGCACCGGCTCCTTGGGGTTGAGCCACCCGTCGGCCTCTTTGGGGCCGACAAACTTGGGCGCATCGATGGCGGGAATGCCGTCGGGCGGGGGCCCGCCCGGGATGATCTCGCTCAACGGCACCAGCGCCTTGGTCCGGTTGGTCTTGAGCTCAATGGCCCCCAGCGGCCCCGAGAAGAGGAGGACAACCGCAAGCAGGATCAGGAGGATCTCCCTGGCTCGTGTCCGCATCGGCGTCACTCCTTTGAAGAGGGTCCGGTGACGTCACTCTGGCCCGGCGCGGGCGCGCGCGCTATGAGAGATTCCACACTGTGGTGGTGCGGGGTCCCATCCTGGTCGCACGCGATCCGCCCTCCCTTCTGCTGGAGAATCGACCACCCGCCGTAGAAGCCCGCCAGCTCGCCCGGCGCAAAGTAGTCGATGATTTCCCCCTTCTCCACGTATACCTCCTGGTCGGTGAAGACCACGTGAGCGTGGAGCCCTCCCGGGCGGGTCAGCACCTGGAGGCGTGAAAAGAAGCGGGCTCGCCTCGCCCTGGGTACGTAATGGACGGCGCCGCAGGAGTAGACCGCGTCGAAAAGGCCCTGGTAGGTCAGGCGCGCCATGTCCCCCACGAGCCAGCTCACGCCCACTCCCCGCGTCTCCGCAAGGCGCCGGGCCTTGGCGATTCCGGCGGGGGAGGAATCCACGCCGACGACGTCCAGGCCCTGGGCGGCGAAGAAGACACTGTCCCGTCCCTCGCCGCACCCCAGGTCCAGGAGGCGGGCACCGGGGAGAAGCATGGCCGCCACCTGTCCGGCGAAGCCCGAAGGCTCGGTCCCCCAGATGTACCTCTTCGGCGTGCGCCGATACTCGCGGGCCCACGGGCTCCGCATTGAAGCCTCTACCGCTCGCCGACGATGAAGTGGAGGCCCGCGAGTTTGAGGCGGATTGCGTTCACCTGGTCTTTTCCCGCAGCCGCCGGGTGCTCGGTCGCCAGATCGAGCGCGGCCTGCAGATGGCCGATGGCCTCCTGGTTGGCGCCGACGGCCACCGCGCCATCAGCGGCTGTTAGCAAGTATGGTAGCGCCTGCACCGGCCGATCGCTCTGTGCCCAGTGGTGGGCGAGCTGATCGCAGACCTCCTCTGTCCGGCCGCGGTAGAGCTGCTCCAGCATCTCGCCTGCACGCCGGTGGCGAGTTTGCCGATCCGCCTGAAGGAGAGCACCGTAAGCGACCTCCTGGGTCAGGACATGGCGAAACGCGAGGCTCGCCAGCGGGCCCTCGGCCTGGCGGTCAAGAAACCCCCGTCGCTCGACCAGGGCCAGATCCTCCTCGAACCGATCGGAGGAAACTAACGCGCGCAAGTGGGCAAGCGGAAAGCGCTTGCCGAGAACGGCCCCGTCAGCAAGAAGCTCGCGGGCGGAAGCCTGGAGCCGATCGATTCGGGAGGAGATCAGGGCGCCGATGGTGGCAGGGATGACCCCCTCCACCCGTTCGCGGAGGTCATAGGCTCCGTGCTCCAGCACCAGGGCACCTCGCTCCCGGAGCGCGCGCACCAGCTCCTCCACATAGAACGGGTTCCCCTCCGACCGCGCCGACACGGTCCGGCGCAGACGGTCGGTCGCCGGGTACGGCTCCACCTGAGCGTTCACGAGGGCGTGGACGTCCTCCGCCGAGAGGGGCTTCAAGAACATCTCCCGCACCCCGGCGAGCTCGAGGTTGCTGCCGCCGAGGGGAAGACGGGAGGTCATCAGCAGCATGAGACGAAGGCTCCTGGCCTCACGCCCCAGGTGCCGGAGCAGCTCATCGGATGACGGGTCGAGCCACTGGAGATCCTCGATCACCAGCAGCCTGGGCGCCCGCCGACACTCTTCCTTTATCCAGGCCGTCACCGCCTCGCGTAGCCGGTCTCTCCGATCATCGGGCACGCCGCCTTGGCGTTGCGAGAGGGCCTCGCATGAGGTTCCCAGGATCGAGAGGATCTCCGGCGCAGCGCTTGAGAGGTCGGGGGAGAGATCCCAGAGCCGGCGATGGAGATGATCTCGCGACGCTGAGGCGTCGGCCTCTGGAGCAATTCCGGCTAATTGCCTTAGAAGCTGGCGGAAGACAAAATAGGCAGCGCCCCGCGCGTGGGAGAGAGCCGCACCCTCGATTCGCTCCGTGATCCCGAGGCTTCGTTGGAACTCGTAAGCAAGGCGTGACTTCCCGATCCCGGGCTCCCCGACCAGACACACCGCCTCCCCTTGCCCGTTCAGCACCCGCGCCCAGCACTCGCCGAGCGTGAGGAGCTCGGTCTCACGCCCCCGGAACGGTGAAACGCCCCGCCGTAACGAAGCCTCCAGCCGCGAGAGGACTGTCCCCTCCCCTTCCAAGACATACGCCTCCACCGGCTCGGACACCCCGCGCACGCGCACCGGACCCAACGACCTGAAGCGGAAGTAGCCCTCACCCAGGCGGTAGGTCGGAGCCGCCACCAGGATCGTCCCGGGGTCGGCCGCCTGTTGCATGCGGGCCGCCAGGTTCGTGGTCAGGCCCTGGGCGGTGTAGTCCATCCTCAGGTCGTCGCCGATGGCGCCGACGACAACGGCCCCGCTGTTGAGTCCGAGCCGCACCTGGAAAGAGATGCCCTTGTCGCGTCGAAGCGCAGCGGCATACTCCCCAAACCTTCGCTGGATCTCCAACGCCGCGTGGAGCGCCCGGCGGGCATGGTCCTCATGGGCGATCGGCGCCCCGAAGAGCGCCATGATCCCATCCCCGGTAAACTGATTGACGGTCCCCTCCCAGTGATGGACGGCGTCCAGCATCAGCTGGAAGGCCCCGTCCATCACCGCGTGGAACTCCTCGGGATCAAGCGCGCTGGCCAGCTCGGTCGAACCCTGGACATCCACGAAGAGCACGGTGACCTCTTTACGCTCGCCCCTGAGGGCCCGTCCCTCGGTGAGGATGCGCTCGGCGAGGTGGTGCGGCGTGTAGGAGACCGGGGCGCGCGAGTCACGCGTCCCGGTGGGCGGCGTCACGGTCAGCGCGGCCCCGCAGCTGTCGCAGAACCGCGCGCCAGAGCGCACACTCTGGGTGCAAGCGGGACAGCGTACCTCGAGCGGCTGGCCGCAGGCATCGCAGAAGCGGGCGCCCTCGCGGTTGTCCTGTCCGCACGCCTGGCACTTCACCACAGCCCGGCTACTCCTCCCGAAGCCCCGCGTCCACAGCGCTTGCCAGCGTCGTCGCAAGGTTCCAGAACGCCGCCACCCCGATCATTTCCAGGATCTCGTCTTTAGCGAATCCGGCCCTCTCCATCTCACGGAAGTCATCGGACTTCAAGCCCTGAGGGTCCCGCGCCACCCGGAGCATGAATTCAACGACACGCCGCTCACGCTCGGCAAGTGGTAACGTAGCCGGTACGCGGCACATGTTATCGAGGGTCCCCTCGTCGAACCCGAGAGAGGACAAAAACTTCCGGCTTCCATTGAAGCACGCGCGACATCCTTTGGCATGCGCGATCAGCATACCCGCAATGTGCTGACACGCCCCTAAACGGCTCGGAATCGGAAGGAGCCCCTCTATGGCCTCGACATAGGCCTTGAGTACCCGGGGATTATTGGCGTAGGCGTAGTACTCCGAGCTTATTCGGTCGGATCTTCTGCGCTTCTTGATGATATCGATACTCTCCCTCGCCTCTGGCGCGAGCCGGTCGTCAGGGACGTATTCGAAGAACGCCATGGCTCACCCTCCTGTCCGTCACTCCTCGGCAAGCCAGCCGACCTGCGAGAGCGTGAACGTCATGTGCATGTTCGCGCACGCGGCGAAGGCGATGGTCTCCAAGATTTCGTCTTTCGACAGCCCGGCTGCCTCCATCTCTCTGAAATCCTTGAGCTTGGCCTGCCCCGGATCGGTAGCTAGCCTCAGCGCGTACTGAACGAATGCCCGATCGCGTCCCTTCAGCGGGAGAGATTCCGGCTTAGCGCAGACCGAATCGAGCATGGCCTGATCCCAGCCGAGCTTATCGAGTCTTGAGCGCGAGTAGGAGAAGCAGACCTGGCAGCCCTTCATATGAGCAATGAGCATCCACGCCAGATTCTTGACATCCCAAGGGAACCGGCACTGATGGAAGAAGTTGTGAAACCCGGTGAACCGCGCCTGGATGATCTTCGGCAGGCGGGCGAAAGCCCTCCAACCGACGGGAACCTGGTCATGCCCAAGGAGGCGGCAATACTCCTCCAGCATCTGCCTGACTTCGGGAGTGAGTTCGTCATCGGACGGGAGCTCGAAGAACGCCATCGCACGCCCTCCTGTCGGTCACTCCTCGGCGAGCGCCGCTACCACGGATTGTGAAATGACGATATTCATAATCCAGAACGCAGCGAGGCCAATGATCTCTTGAACGTCCTCTTTCGAAAACCCGTGTCCGGCCATCTCCTTGAAGTCCTTCGGTTTAAGATTCGCTGAATCCGTCGCGATCTTGAGCGCATATTTGACGAAAAGGCGATCACGCTCCTTGAGCGGGAGCGTATCGGGGTTAGCACAGATCGCGTTCAGGGTGTCGTTGTCGAAGCCGAGCTTATCCAGCGCGAAGCGGGCGGTAGCAAAGCACGACTGGCATCCCCTAGCGTGGGCGATGAGCAAGACTGCAAAGTTCCGCGCATCCCAGGGGAATTTACACTTAAAGTGTAGATTCTCGGCAGCTTTCACTCTGGCCTCGGTAATCTTGGGGAAGCGGGCGAGCGCCCGCCAGCTGGGGGGAACCGTTTCAGACCCGGCGAGGCGCCGGAGCTCGTCCAGCATCCGCCTGGCTTCGGGCGTGAGCTCTTCGTCGGAAGGGAGGTCGAAGAACGCCATGATACCCCCTCCTCTGGCTGGCGAGCACGTGCGGTCGGGACCAAACGCGGGTTTTTTGTGAGGCGAAAGTAGCACGGCTCGCCCGCGGTCGGCAAGACAGAAGCCGACCGGAAGTCACTCCGAGAGCTTCAGGAGGAGGCCGGTCCGGCGGGCGCGGGTGACCGCGGAGGTCAGTGCCCAGTGCCCCGCGGCCAGGTAGGCGGCCGCCAGGAGGAAGCCCCAGAGCCACGGCCACTGGAACTGGGCGGCGAACCCGTAAGGGGCACGGAAGGCATCCAGGAAATACGTGATCGGGATCACCGCCGCTAGCCTGGCCACGGGGTCCGGCAGGACCGACACCGGGTAGTAGATGCCGCAGAGGACCAGCACCAGGTTCACCGCCGACCAGGCCGAGACCTCCGCCCGGGTGCCGAACAGCAGGACCAGGGAGCAGACGAAGAGCCCGACCGCGAAGGCGGTGAGGAAGCACCCGAGGAGGAAAAGCACGAGGGACGGCCACCCCGGTGTCAGGAAGTCGAACCCGAACGCCCGGCCGCTGACGACGGCCATGAGGGCGAAGACGAGAAGCCCCCGCCCCACTCCGACGAGCCACGCCCCCAGCGCGAGATGGCGGATCGAGATCGGCGCCAGGAACTGGTGCTTCACGCTCTTGGACCAGATGTCGAAGAGGACCGCGTACGCGACGTCGAGCTGGCAGACCTGGACCGCGGACAGCGCCATCGTGCCGATCAGGACGAAGGCCGCATCCTCGGCGGACAGATTGAGGAAGCGGGTCATCAGCCCGATCGAGATCACGCCGATGAGCGGCCAAAAGACCAGCTCGAAGACGAAGAAGACGTTCCGGCCCGCCATGAGCAGGCTCCGGTGGGCGAACGCGTAGATCCGCACCGCCTCACTTCGCCAGCTCAACGAAGACCTCCTCCAGGTCGGGCTCGCGAACGTCCACGTCGCGCACCGACACGTTCTGCTCGTGAAGCCACCGCAGGATCGCCGGCAGGCGCCGGGCCGCCGAGTCCACCGTGCACTCCACGCGGCCGTCCTTGGAGACACAGCCGAGGATGCCGGGAAGGTCGCCAAGCTCCGCCCACGCGCCCCCGTCGAGCTGGAGCGTGATCACGTCGCCGAGCCGGATCTGGCGCTTGAGCTGCTCGGTCGTGCCGAGCGCCAGGATCCGCCCGCTCTTGATGAAGGCGATCTCGTCGCAGAGCTCCTCCGCCTCGCGCATGTAGTGCGTCGTGAGGAGGATCGTGGTGCCGCGGTCGCGCCGGAGCGCCGCGATCTGGGCCCGCAGGCGGATCGAGATGTCCGGGTCGAGGCCGAGGGTCGGCTCGTCGAGGAACAGGAGCTCGGGATCGTTGAGGAGCGACTTGGCCAGGCTCAGGCGCTGCTTGATCCCGGTCGAGAGCTCGTTGTACGGGACCCGCCGGTGGCTCTCGAGCTCGCAGAGGTCCATCAGCGCCTCGACCTTCCGACGGAGGGCCCGTCCGTGAAGGCCGTAGAGGCGCCCGTAGAAGCCCAGGATCTCCGGCGGCCGGAGGCTCCAGAGGAAATTCGCGTTGCCGCTCGCCATGTTGATCCGGCGACGGATCCGGCCCGCCTCGCGGACGACGTCGTGACCCAGCACCGTCGCCCGCCCCCCATCCGGCAGGAGGAGCGTCGCCAGGATCGAAATGAGGGTGGTCTTCCCCGCGCCGTTGGGGCCGAGCAGCCCGAAGATCGTCCCGCACGGGATGGCCAGGCTCACCCCCGCAAGCGCCGTGGTCGTCCGGCGCGAAAGCGCCCCACCGCGGAAGGTCTTCGTCAGCCCGTGCGCCTCGACGGCAAGCATGATCGTCTCATCCTACCAGATTGAATTCGGGCACGCATTCTGCTAGGGTCTCCCCCACCCGTACGAGGCCGTATCAATGACCGAGGACCGCCAGTGGCGCCTGCCCGTCGGCGCGCTCCCGCCGGGCCAGTCGGCCAAGTTCAAACTCCGCCGGGGTGACAGGACCGTGGATGGGTTCGTGATCAACCACGACGGTCGCTTCTACGCCTACGTCAACCGCTGCGCCCACGTGGGCACGCCCCTGGACATGTGGCCCAATGAGTTCTTCACCGAGGACGGCCGCCACCTGATCTGTGCCACCCACGGCGCCGTGTACGAGCCGGCGACCGGCCTCTGCGTCGCCGGCCCGTGCCCGGGTGCCTCCCTCACACCGCTTCGCGTGGTGGTGGACGGTGCCGAGGTGGTGATTTCGTACCCGGAGGACGCGGAATGATGCCCGCGGACGACGTCAAAGAGGTCGAAGCGGCCAACGCCCGCTTCTACCGTGCCTTCGCGAGCCGTCAGCGGTTCGTGTAGAGCCAGCGCCCGCCGACCCTGAGCAAGAGGCGCACGCTGCCCGGAGGAAGATTGCGGACCACGCTCCGATCGGGCTTCACGACGGAGACGAGGAACACCCGCGCGGGCCCGGCCCAGGCCCGCCGCAGGGAATCAGCGCTCCAGAAGATCTCACGAGCTTCGGGAAACGTCGCGCCGAACGCCAGATTGGACTGCAACCCGTCCACGATCCTGACGGGCCGGTCGAGGCCCAGGACAAGGCTACCGCTGTTCTCGAGGGCCCCTTCGTGCACCACGAGGTCCTGCGGGCCGGCGGTCTGCTTGAGGACGATGACGATCGGCAACACCGAGCGAGCCCGTGCGAAGTGCGTCAGCCCCTCCACGGTCACCGGCAGGAACGCCACCATCACCCCGAGCAGTACGCCCAGGCCGACGCGGGGAAGCCGTCGCCACACCGCGACCGCGATGCCGAGGCTCCCCGCGCCGAAGACCAACGCCAGGGTCGCCATCAGGGGACGGATCTGCTCGTAAGGGATGAACGGCGCGCTCTGCCCGCGCGCCCCCAGGTTTCGGCTGTAGAGGTCGACGAGCGACAGGGTGCCCGACGGGAGCGTGACCTGCCCGCGCCAGGCGACAAAGCACAGGGCAGCCAGCCCCGCCAGCACGATCAGCGGCGGCACCAGGAGCGCCCGGGTGGACGGCGCGCCCGGACCTCCGGCGAGCGCGTCGTCCCAGATCTTGGCCACGAGCAGGGCCATAGCAGGGAAGGCGGGCAAGCCATAATGGGGGAGCTTGAACGGCGAGAACGTGAAGAAGGCCAGGACCAGCGCGCTCCAGAGTCCCAGGAGGAGCCAGACACGCGCCTCCCAGCTCTGCCAGGGAGCCCGCAACGCGCGGGCGAGCGCCCACGGGAGCGCGAGGCTCCAGGGGAAGAATCCGACGGCGGTCACGCCGACGAACTCGGCGGCGGTGAGCGGCACGTCCTCGTCGGGGAAGACGCGCTGGCGCGTGAAGTTCAAGATGTGGTTGTCCACCACCGTGTACCACAGGAAGGCGGGGTTCTTCCACTCCACCGCGGCGTACCACGGGATCGCGATGAGGGCGAGGATGCCGAGGCCGGCCCACGGGAACCAGCGCGCCGCGGCGGGCCGTTCCCGGATCACGAAGAAGAAGACGCCGAAGACGACCAGCGGCCCCACGGCGCCGAGCAGGTCTTTGGCCACCACGGTGGCCCCCAGCGCCCCGTAGCAGACGAGCAGCGGCCAGCGCGCGGTGCCGCCGTACGCCAGGATGAACCCGGTGTAGGCGAGGAGGATCAGGAAGACGAAGATCAGGTCCGGCTTCACGAAGCGGCCGAAGAGGAACACCTCCAGGTTGGCGACGACGATCAGGCCCGCGATGAGCCCGAGCCGCTCGGACCCCACCCGCGTCCCCAGCCACGCCGTGAGGAAGGCCGTGCCGACGGCGGCCAGCGCCGACCAGAAGCGGGCCGCCCACTCCGACGGGCCCACTATCCAGAACCCGGCGGCCGTCAACCAGTAGAGGAGCGGCGGCTTGTCGAAGTAACGGACGCCGTTGAAATGCGGCGTGATCCAGTCGCCGAGCACGACCATCTCCCGCGCGACGGCGGCGTGGAGTCCCTCCGGTGGATCCACAAACGGGGCCTGTCCGAGCCGGACAAAGTAGAGCGCCGCCGCCACGAGGCCCACCCCCAAGAGCATCCCACCGAGCTTCCCTTGGCGCATGTCCCTGAGGTCGCGGCGGCGCTAGGGTAGTATGGGAGATGCGATGAAGTGGGCGCTCATCCTGCTCGGGGTCGGCGTGCTCATGTGGGGGTGCCGCGAGACGGTGGAGCGCGCGTTGATCTACGTCCCCAGCCGCGAGCTGATCGGCTCACCGGAGACCATGGGCTTGACCTATCGCGACGTGTGGTTCGAGGCCGAGGACGGCGTGCGCCTGCACGGCTGGTACGTTCCCGGCCGCCTCCCGATCACGCTCCTGTGGTGCCACGGCAACGCCGGCAACATCAGCCACCGGCTCGACAACATCCGGGAAATCCACCGCCGCCTCGGCCTCGGCGTCTTCATCTTCGACTACCGTGGCTACGGCCGGAGCGACGGACGTCCGGGCGAAGCCGGGCTCTACCGGGACGCGCGCGCCGCGCGCGCCGCGCTGATCCGCGAGGGCCCGTCCGCCGAGCGGATCGTGTACTTCGGGAGATCGCTGGGAGCCGCGGTCGCGGTCGAGTTGGCCCTGGCCGCGCCGCCGCCGCCGGCGCTGATCCTCGAGACCCCGTTCCTGTCCGTCGCGGCGATGGCGAACCGGGTGCTCCCGGGCGCCGGGCTGCTCTTCAAGAGCCGGTACGACTCCCTCGGGAGGATCGGCCAGCTTCGCTCCCGGCTCCTGATCCTCCACGGCGACGCGGACGAGGTCGTCCCCCACGAACACGGGCGCCGCCTCTTCGAGGCGGCTCCTGAACCGAAGGCATTCTACACGATCCGCGGCGCCCACCACAACGACACGTACCTCGTCGGGGGCCGCGACTACTGGGCTGCGTGGGCCCGCTTCATCGGATCGGTCTTCCCGGACGCGGGCGGACAAGTCACACGCCCCCACGGCTCGCCCGGCTGAGCGCTCGACAAAAAAAACGCCGCACCGCCGTGTGCCGGCGGTGCGGCGCGTTCGCGTCGCTGTGCGCTTCGGCGGCTTACTGCTTGGACACCGCCAGCTGCTTCAGCCGGGCGCGGGCCTGCTCAACCCACTTCCCGGTCCCCCCTTCCCGGATGAAGGTCTCGAAGGCCTGAATCGCGTCCTCGGGCCGCTGGGCCAGGTGCATGTGGAGGAGGCCCAGCGCGAAGTGGCCCCACTTCAGGCTCGGATCGTCCTTCACCGCCTGGGCGAGATCGGCGACGACCTCGCGCACGAAGACGCGCTGCGCGTCTCTCGCGAAGGCGGTCTCGAAGGCGCGCATCGAGGCGTCGAAGTCGCCCAGACGCAGGTGACCCAGCGCGAGGTTGTACCAGGCCGCCGGGTGGTCGGGCGCCATCTCGGTAACCCGTCGGCTCGTGGCCACGCTCTCGCGGTACTCGCCGACCTGATACTGCATCCAGCCGAGGTTGATCAGCGACGGCAGGTCGCGCGCGTCCACCTCCAGGGCTTTCCGGTACTCGGCGATGGCCTTCCGGTAGTCCTTGAGCGTCGCATAGGCGTTGCCCAGGCCGCGGAACAGCGAGAGGTTACGCGAGCCGAGCGTCACCGCCTTCTGATAGGACGCCAGCGCGGCCCCGTGCTGCCCGAGCTGGAACTGGGCATGGCCGATGTTCTCGTGGGTGTCGGGATCGTTCGGGGCGAGCTTCGCCGCCGCCTCGTACTCGGTCAGCGCCGTCGTGAACTGCTCCTGCTGGAAGTACGCGTTCCCGAGGTTCAGCCGCGCGTGCGCGTTCTTCGGATCGAGCCGGAGTGCCTCGCGGAACTGCCCGACCGCCTTCGCGTAGTCCTTGAGGCCCAGCGACACGACCCCGAGGTTCTTCGGGATCGAGGCCACGTCCGGCGCGAGCCTGGACGCGGTCTCAAGCGCGGCGATCGCCTGCGAGTACTCGCCGCGCTGCGTGTACAGGACGCCGAGGTTCTCATGGGGGGCGTAGAACGCCGGATCGAGGTCGATCGCACGCCGGAACTCCTGGATCGCCTTGTCATAGGCCTTGATCCGGTAGTAGGCGTGGCCGAGGTTATTGTGGGCGTGCGCTGACTTCGGATCCAGCGTCACGGCCTTCTCCAGGGTCTGAATCGCGACCTCCGGACGCTTGAGCTCCAGGTACACCAGGCCGAGGTTGCTGTAGCCCTCGGGGAAATCCGGACGCACGCTCACCGCCCTCTCGAGCTCTTTGGCTGCTTGCTCGTAGGAGCCGAGTGCGTTGAGGGCGAGCCCCAGGCTGTTGTACGCGATCGCGTTGGAGGGGTCCAGGCGGATCGCCTCTCTGAACCGCTCCGCCGCCTTCGCGTGCTGGCCGAGCTGAGCGTAGACGAGACCCATGTTGTGGAGCGACGTCACGTCCTTGGGATCCTGCTTGAGCGCGGCCTGAAAGTGTCCCAGCGCCACGTTGTACTCACCCCAGTCCATGTGCACGTTGCCCAGGCCCCGCCGAGCCTCGACGTTCTGGGGGTTCAGCGTCAGCACCAGCGAGTAGCGCTTGAAGTCTTCGTTCCGCCGCGACGCATCACGGTAGTTGGCCTTGACCACGAGCACCGTCTGGGTGAACGACTTGAGGCTCGCGGTCCACTCGATGATCCGCGCGATCTCGGACTCAGGGGCCCGCGCAGGGGCTGTCGGCCGCACGCCGACCTTCCCCTCGCTCTGCTCCAACGCCTTGACCCGGACGTCGCCAGCCCGGTTCGAGACGCGAACGACGCCGTCCAGGACGGTGATGGTGGTGCGGTCGGCCGACACCATCACGTCGAACTTCGTTCCCTCGACGGCCCCGTTGACGCCCTTTCCGACAACGTTGAACTGGCCCTTGACCGTGCTGAAGATCTCGCCGGCCGCGACCTGCACCCCTTTTCCGGCCTTGGCTGCCTTCGGCAGGAGCTTCAGGTGCGTGTTGGCCTGGAGCAGGACCTCACCGCTGCGGTCGACGTACTCGACGCGGATGCGCGCCGCGCCGGTTTTCATCTCGTCCTTCTCGAACAGCGCCAGGCCCTTCTTGCTCGGCACCCACTCCTGACTGGCCGCGCGAAAGACTTTCGCGTCCGATGCGGTCTCGACCGCCTTGTCTCCCTCAACGATTCCGACGATCTTCCCGATCGGCGTCGCCGCCCAGGCCTGCCCGCAGACGAAGGCGACCAGGAGAAAAATGATCGGCGAGACCCCGAACCACTTCTTCATGATCAACCCTCCCATGACGCTGGAATCATCGCACCAATCACGCTCATCCGCACTCCCGGACTGGTAGGTGAGCAAAGTTCACGCCACTTTGCACCGGCGCTCGCGCCCGGCTCCCCGACCGCAATGCCCACCCGGGATATTGGATAACATCGTATTTTATATACGGTTCCCATCCCGGCTCGACTCGGCAACCACCGGTCCAAAAGGCCCCCGCTGTCCTACAAATTTTGCGGTACGGCTTCCAATTTTGATGCCGGGGTCAAGCCTCCGCCGGCCTGCCGACCGCCACGACCTCATCGACGAGCCTATCGAACGTGAAAGCCTGCGGCACATCGGGCCGGTTCTTGAGCGTGACCGGGACGGTGCGGCTCCGGATGCGGTGCTTGACCTCCTCGTAGGTCGTCGGCCCGAGCAGCGCGAGGCAGTCGAACTCCCCCTGAGCGCTCTCGAGCCGGGCAGCCAGATCCACGTTGTCCCCCATCACGTCGAGCTGCTTCTTGGCCGAGCCAAGGTAGCTGATGCTCACGAGCCCGGTGTTGATCCCGATGCGGATGTCCGTGATGCCTTCCCGGTTCTCTCGCTTCCACTTCTCGACGAGCCCGGCCAGACCCTCCCGCATCTCTTTCGCGGCGAGGATGGTGCGGAGTCCGGTCGCCTCCTCGTACATCGGATAGCCGAAGACCGCCACGACCGCGTCGCCGACAAACTTGTTCACGTACCCGCCGTGCCGGTAGACGACCCGCTCCACCATCTGCTGGTACTCGGTCATGATCTGGCGCACGTGGGTCGGCGGGTGGGAATAAGAGAAGGCCGAGTAGTTCCTGACGTCTGAGGCGAGGATCGTCACGCGCTTTCCCAGGGTCCCCTGCTGGAAGGCGCGGTCCTGCTCCAGCCGGCGGACAGCCTCCTCTGGCAGGCCCAACGACCGCCGCAGCTCTCGCATCGCGACGATCTTCTCCCTCGCGGTCACGCTCGCCCAGACCAGGCCCGCTGCCACCGTCGCCGGGATGACTTCCAGGCTCACGGGGTTCCGCATCAAGCCCAGGCTGATCGCGAGGCCCCAGTAGCCGACTACCAGCGCCGCCACCAGGACCACTCGCGGGGTCCGGCGAAAGCGGCCACAGATGATGGCCGCGACGCTCGCCACGGCAAAGATCACCACGGCGCTCCACGGAAACTCGATCGGCCGTGCGACACCGCGCAGAAGCGTGTAGAGCGCGTTGGCGTGAATCACCACCCCCGGCATCTGGCTCTCCACCGGCGTGTCGAAGAAATCCTTGGACGCCTCGCGAAACATGCCGACCAGCACGTACTTCCCCTTGAAGCTGCCGGGTGGAAAACGCGTCTCGTAGACGTCCGCGTACGGAATGATCTGAAAGGTCTTGCTGGATGGGCCGGCGTACTCAATGGGCACAAGGCCCTCGCGGTAGCGGGGAAAGTCCTCCAGCCGCTTCCCCCCCGCCAGCGCCACTGCGACGGAAAAGGCCGGCACGAGGCGCATGACCTCGCCTCCCGCGGCACCGTCGGGCTGGAACATCGACACGTAGCGGATGAGGTTGGTGACCCGGTCCGGCTGAAGATAGACCGAGGCCACCTCCGTCACCGCCTCCCGCACCGGCGAAGCCGGGTAGCGTAACCGCTCCTGCCTGGTGTCATACGACATGCCTACCACAACCCCCGTGCCCTTCGACCGGGCATGACGGATGCCTTCGAGAAACGGCGGGTCGTGCTCGGCGTTCGGCACGCTGAACAGCACATCGAACCCCACTGACCGGGCGCCGTCCTCAGCCAAGATCTTCAACAGCTGCCCGTGATGGCCGCGCCAGCGCGCGCCCCACTCACCGAGCTTCGCCACGGACTCATCATCAATCGCAACCACCACGACTTGCTTTACGACCCCGCCCCGGCTCTGGTCAGGCCGGACCCACCCCTTCGGGTACTCGGCCAGGACCTCGACTGGCTGGAAAAGATTCAGCTCGCGGGCCCCGACGACCAGCACGCCCACAACGAGCGCGAGGAGCCAGGTGCGTTCCAGCAGCGATCGGGGGACCTCGCCGAACGGTCGCGGAACCTTCGCCAGGACGCTCGCGAAGCCTTCGCGCCACGCCCGCTTCGGTTGCGGGGGCGCCACCACCCGGCGCGTCGGCTCCGGCGCCGGAACCGGGGCGGGCGCCACAGGCGCCTCCGCCCGGACCGCCCGAGCCCCGAGCTCCTCTCGCAGCGCCCGGATCTCCTGCTGCAGAAGCCTGAGCTCCTGCACGAGGGCCTGCTGGCCCTCGTGGACCGCCCGGAGCGAAGCGATCAGCTCTTCGAGGCGCCGATCTTCGCCGCTCTCCGTCATCGTCTCAGCCCGGACGCATCCGCCTTCACTCGACCCTCACCACGGCCTCCGCGGGAAGCCGGCTGAGGAAATCTGCGAGAGCCCGGTCCAGGTAGGCCCGATCCTTGGACTCGAGCGTCACCTTCACTTTGTACTCCGGGTTCAAGAACTCCGGGTACGAGCCGAGCATCAGGCGCGGGTAGGCCTGCAGCAGGTCGTTTAGAACATCGGCCAGGGTCCCCTCTCCGATCCCCACGAACACGCTCCTGAGGAAGTACGGCGTGTCGCGGAAGCGATCCTTGATCGCCTCGAACTTCTGCCTGAAGATCTCCGGCACACCGGGGAGGATGTAGATGTTCCGGACGACGACGCCGGGGAAGGCCAGGGAGTCGCCGGTCACGAGCTCCGCGCCCGCGGGCACCTCGGCCATCTTGAGGCGCGCGGCGTTGAGTCTGCCCTTGGAGTACCGCTCGAGCAGCGCGACCAGGCGCGGGTCCCGGACGACCTCGGCGCCGAGGGCCCGGGCAACCCCCTCGATGGTGACGTCGTCATGGGTCGGACCGACCCCGCCCGAGGTGAACACGAAGTCGTAGGCGCGACTGCATTCGGCGACCTCCCGCGAGATCACGTCCACCTCGTCAGGGATCACCGCGATGCGGCGGACCGCCACGCCCAGGGCGCGGAGCTCCCGGCAGAGATACGCGGCGTTGGCGTCGACGATCTTTCCCGAGAGGATCTCGTTGCCGATCAGGACAATCCCCGCGGTCTTCTCCATACAACTCACCCCAATTGTAGACAACGACCCGCCCCCATGCCACCCTTTTTCTGGCGTGTTACAATCAGCATGCCCATGGACCAGCTCCCGGCGCTCCTCGCTCCTTCCGCTACGCCGCCCGGGGGCGCCGCCGTCCAGATTCTGGCTCGACGCGCTGCACTGGCTCAACCCCTCGCCGCTCCCAACCCCGGGCTTCCTCCTGTCCCACCTGGCGGGCCGGACGCGCTGGCCGGGACACTGCTCCCCGGTCTGATCATCTGACGCGCGGCCGGGCTAGGATGCAACCACGCATGGACGCCTCACCGATCCAGCTGAGCGGGTGGGCCCTGGTGCTGGGCGCGTCCTCGGGTTTCGGTGAGGCAACGAGCCTCGCGCTGGCGCGCGCCGGGCTCGACATCTTCGGCGTCCACCTCGACCGGAAGGCGACCGCCGCCAACGTCGAGCGGATCGGCGCCGAGATCAGAGCCTTGGGCCGCGAGGCCTCCTTCTTCAACATGAACGCCGCGGACCCCGAAAAGCGGACCGAGGTCCTCGAACATATCGAGCGCACCCTCGCGGAACGAAACACACCGGGAACGCTCCGGGTGCTCTTCCACTCGCTCGCCTTCGGGACGCTCAAGCCGTACGTAATCGAGCCGCTGAAGGAAGCGGTGAGCCAGGCCCAGATGGACATGACACTGGACGTGATGGCGCACAGTCTCGTCTACTGGTCCCAGGAAGTGGTCGTCCGCGGGCTCATGGCCGACGGCGGTCGCATCTTCGCCATGACCTCCGCGGGCGGCACGCGGGTCCTGCCCTCCTACGGTCCGGTGTCGGCGGCCAAGGCCGCGCTCGAGTCCCACGTGAGACAGCTCGCCCTGGAACTGGCCCCGCGGGGCATCACGGTCAACGCGATCCGCGGCGGGGTGACCGTGACACCGGCCTCGACCAAGATCCCGGGGAGCGACCAGCTCTTCCAGAATGCCGCCCGTCGCAACCCCCACGGACGCCTCACGACGCCCCAGGATGTGGCCCGTGCCGTCGTCGTGCTCTCGCACCCGGACACCTACTGGGTCACCGGTAACGTCATCGGGGTCGACGGCGGCGAAGACATCGTCGGGTGAGCGATGACCGACGGCGCCGCTGACGTCGTGGTGGTCGGGGGCGGCAACGCGGCGCTCTGCGCCGCGCTCGCGGCGCGGGACGGCGGCGCGCGCGTCGCCCTCCTCGAGAAAGCCCCCGAGCCCCAGCGGGGTGGGAACTCGTTCTTCACCGCGGGCGGCTTCCGCTTCGTCCACGGTGGGCTCGAGGACCTCCGAAAGGACGTCATCCCCGACCTGACCCCGGGGGAGGCTGCGTCGGTCGAGGTTCCGCCGTACACCGAAGAGAACTTCTACGATGACCTGATGCGCCTCAGCGAGAACCTCGCCGACCAGGACCTCGCCGACGTCCTCATCACGCGCTCGCGCCCGACGGTGGTCTGGATGCGGAGCCACGGCATCCGCTGGATCCTCATGTTCGGGCGCCAGTCCTTCAAGGTCGGGACCACCCACCGCTTCTGGGGCGGGCTCACCGTGGAGGCCGTCGGGGGCGGACCCGGGTTGGTCCAGGCGCTCTACGATCGGGCGGCGGCGCTCGGGATCGAGGTCCGCTACGAGACCAAGGCCACGCGCCTCCTCCTGGACGAGCGGGGCGCGATCCGCGGCCTCGCGTACCGCGGGCCGGCGGGCTTCGGCGAACTCGCCGCGCGCGCGGTCGTGCTGGCGTCCGGCGGCTTCGAGGCCAACCCCGAGTGGCGCACCCGCTATCTCGGCCAGGACTGGGAGCTGGCGCGCGTCCGCGGCACCCGGCACAACACCGGCGACGGGATCCGCATGGCGCTCGAGATCGGCGCCCAGCCCTACGGCCACTGGTCGGGTTGCCACGCCGTCGCCTGGGACCTCAACGCCCCGCCCTTTGGCGATCGCCGCGTGGGTGACCTCTTCCAGAAGCATTCCTACCCGCTCGGCGTGGTCGTCAACGTCAAGGGCGAGCGCTTCCTCGACGAGGGGGCAGACTTCCGCAACTACACCTACGCCAAGTACGGCCGCGAGATCCTGAAGCAACCCCAGCGCGCCGCCTTTCAGATCTTCGACCAGAAGACGGTTCCGCTCCTGCGGGAGGAGTACCGCATCCGCGAGGTCACCAAGGCGGAAGCCGGCACGATCGAGGAGGTGGCGCGGAAGCTCGAGATCGACGCGGTGGGGCTCGTCCGAACCGTCCGCGAATTCAACGCGGCGGTCCAGCCCGGCCCGTTCAACCCGGCGATCCTGGACGGCAAATGCACGAAGGGCATCACGCCCCCGAAGTCCAACTGGGCGCTCCCTCTCGACTCGCCCCCCTTCGTCGGCTACGCGGTGACCTGTGGGATCACCTTCACCTTCGGCGGCCTACGGATCAACACGCGCGCGGAAGCCCTCGACACCGAGGACCGTCCGATCCCGGGCCTCTATGCGGCGGGCGAGCTGGTGGGCGGACTCTTCTACCACAACTACCCGGGCGGGGCGGGGCTCATGGCAGGCGCGGTCTTCGGCATGCTGGCGGGCGAAAAGGCCGCCACCTACTCGAAAGCCGCGTGAGGGCTCGCAGGCCGAGCGCAGGACCCTAGGAGCGTGTCGGAGTAATGCCCTTCGAGCGCGGGCTTGGCCCGCGCAAGCGATTCCTGGGGGAGGCCTCGGAGGGGGCCGGCGAGGCCCCCTCCGATTGTCTAGAGGTGATCGATAAACTCCTTGCAGCGCTTCCCGCCGCAGAAGAGGAGGTCCCAGAGCACAAACAGGCTCAGCACCGCCACTCCCAGGACAAGCCAGCTTAGCCAGCTCACGCGCTCACCTCCCTTCCTCCACCCCGTGGCAGGACGCTCGGCACGGGGACGGCCTCGCTACTTGAGATGCCTGAGCGGAAGGCCTGGATACAGGGGGCTGAAAAAGTGTGAACTGCCGGGCAGGATCAGGGTGAGCCGGAGCGAGCCTTGAAGCCTGCGCCCTCAAGCGCCGCCACCAGGTCTCTGACGCTCGTTGTCAGGCGGTCGTAGTCGACGAAGACCTCCCCGTCCCTCGGATCCACAGTCACGCCCCTGACCCCTTTGACGGCCTTCAAAACCTGCTCCACCTTCCGGACTGTCTTCAGGTCCGTGAGCCCGTCAACGTAGAGCGTGGGCTTGGGAGCCGCCGTCACCGACAGGACGGAGGCCGGAAAGCCGAGCCGGTCGATCGCCGCAGCGAGCTTCTCGGGTGTCTGCTTGGCGTCGTCGTAGACGACCCGCGCCTCCTCGGTCTCCAGACGCACGTGGGCTCGCTTGACTCCCGGCAGCCTCTCCAAGGCTGTCGCGACCGAGATCGGTCAGGATTGGCAGACCATCCCCTTCACATTGAGGATGGCGAGCTTCAGCTCGGCGTGGGCGAGTTGGGGAATCGCCAGGGTGAGAACGCCCAGGAGCGCGGCAAGGAAGACGCGACGAACTTTCATAGAAACCCTCCGCACCGGGGCGGCGCCGTCACATGCCGGCCGCCACGTAGTAGTAGCCGAGGTAGAGGCCAGCGAGAACGAGGACCAGGCCGCTCGCGCGCTTGATCCACACGGTAGACGCCTGAAGCCGATGGAGCAGGTTCGCCTTCGCCAGCCCGACCAGGAGGCTGGTCAGGAGCATCATGAGGGCCATGGCCGAGGCAAAACTGACAAAGGTAAGCAGCGCGGCTCCCGAAAACCCGCTGGTCAGCGGGAGGACGATCATCGAGACATAGATCGGAAGCGTGCAGCCCGTGGACGCCAGCGCGTAGCCGAACCCGTAGAGGAAGATGCCCGCGCCGGCGGGGATGTTTCTCCCCGCCACACCCAGCGGGAGGGCCAGCGACCCGAGACGCACGTCGGCGAGGAGGATGAGACCCAGCACGACAACCGCCAGGGCGATCACCGGCTTGGTGGCAATCAGGTATGTCGAGATCGCGCCGCCGAGCAGCGTGATGGCAACGCCGACAATCGCGAAGAACAGGGAGCTTCCGGCGGCGCAGGTGACCCCGAGCAGCAGCGCCCGGCCCGGGCTCTCGCGGCCCGCTCCTGACGACGCAAGATAATAGGAGATATAGCCGGGGAAGAGGGCAAAGGCACACGGGGCGAAGAACGCCCCGATCCCGGCCACGAAGCCGAAGGCCGCCAGCGTGAGCGGCGAGTCGAACTCCACCCACCGGAGCCCGACGAGGGCGCCCTGGTTCCAGGCCAGCCATCCCCCGAGGGCGAGGAGGAGCAGGCCTCCCAGCGCCACGCCGACCGTGAGGCCAGGCCCTAGCGGCCGACCTGCTCGGTAAACGACAGCTCCAGCGGCTTGCTCGTCTGGACGATTCGGACGGTCAGTCGCCACGCTCCCTCCATCGTGAACAGTACCTTCCCCGAATACAGGCCGGCCCGCGAACTCTCGGTCAGCGGCGTCAAGACCGTCATGCCGTCAGGCATCCTCCCCATGAGCGTGACCTTGGCTCCGGCCACCGGCCGACCAGCGGCATTTTGCAACGAGAGGGTGTACACGGTCTCACGCCCTTGAGCCGGCCTGGCGGGGTCGCTCGAGAGCTCGACCGTAATCTCCCGGGCCTCGGTCCTGAAGCTGCCTGCCCCGGCTTCGCACGGGAGCAGGAGGAGCCCGACAAGAGCACCCCACGGCCCCCACCGCGTCATTGTCCGGCCCCAGCCGCAGCGGCTTCCAGGCGCCCCAGGAAGGCCTGCTCCTTCGGGACCCCGCTGAACTCCAGGCGGCCGTTGATGATGATCGCCGGCACGGCCATCACCCCGTACCGCGGTGCAAGCTCCGGGTGCTCTGCGAGGTCCCACTCCCGCACCTCGAGGCCCGGGAAGCGCTCCCTGGCTTTCTCGATCGCCCGCAGGACCAGCGCCCTGGCCTCCTGGCACTTGCCTCATCCGGGGGCGGTCAGGATCTCAACCGTCAGCATGCTTTGACTCTACTTATAGTCAAGCTCAAACGCCACTTGTAGCGGTTGCCCGGGGCGCGCGATGGCAGCCGTCACGGCGTACTGGCCCTTTTCGGGCAGGCTGATGTGGGCCCCGTAGCTACCGGGCATCGACATGAGCTTCACGCTTCTGGTCAGCGCGCCCTTCTGGGCGGTAAGCGTGACTTGAAGGTCGGGCACCACGCCGT
>JACQWB010000260.1 GCA_016209385.1 Candidatus Rokuibacteriota bacterium | reverse complement strand
GGAACGAGGTCTGGAGGTTCACGCCGAGGACGACGCCGTACCAGAGCGGGTCGAACCCCATCTCCTTCAGGATCGGTGCCAGGACCGGGAGGTGGATGAACGAGATCTCGATGTAGTCGAGGAAGAAACCGAGGATAAAGACGAGCCCCATGACGCTCGAGAAGACCGTCCAGGGCGGCATCCGCATCTCCGCGATGAAGTTCCGCACCAGCGTGTCCCCGCCCATCCCGCGAAACGCCAGGCCGAAGGCCGTGGCGCCCACCAGGATGATGAAGACCATGCTCGTGAGGCGGGTTGTCACCTGCATCGTCTGGTGGAGCATCTGCCAGCTGAACTTGCGGTAGACGACCGTCAGGACCAGGGTGCCCGTGGCGCCGACCGCCGCCGCCTCGGTGGGCGAGGCGATCCCGAAGAAGATCGAGCCCAGCACCGCGACCATCAGAGCCAGCGGCGGGACCAGGACCCTGACCGCCCTGAGCGTAAGCTGCCGCGACGTGAACTGGGCCCGCTCCTCGGCGGGAATCGGCGGGGCCAGGTCGGGACGGACGAAGCAGATCAACAGGACGTAGACGACGTAGAGGCCCGACAGGATCAGGCCGGGAATGAACGCGCCCAGGAACAGGTCGCCCACCGAGACGCCGAGGATGTCGCCCACGAGGACGAGGACAATGCTCGGCGGGATGATCTGGCCGAGCGTCCCCGAGGCGCAGATCACCCCCGAGACCAGCTCCTTCTGATAACCGCGGCGGATCATCGTCGGCAGCGAGATGAGCCCCATGGTCGTCACGGTGGCGCCCACGATGCCGGTAGAGGCCGCGAGCAGGGTCCCGACGATCACGACGGCGATCGCGATGCCCCCCGGAACGCGCCCGAAGACAAACCCCATGGTCTCCAGGAGATCCTCGGCAATCCCTGAGCGCTCCAGCGTCACCCCCATGAAGATGAAGAGGGGGACCGCGATCAGGGTGAAGTTGGTCATGACGCCCCAGACACGCAGCGGGAGGAGATTGAAGAAGCCGAGCCCGAAGGCGTAGAGCCCGAAGGCCAGCGCCGTCCCGCTGATGGTGAAGGCGATCGGGTAGCCGGTCATGATCAGGACGGTGAAGACCAGGAACATGTAGGCGGGAAGGAGTTCGGTAAAACTCACTTCGGCGCTTCCTTCCCGAGCACGAACAAGAGGTTCTTGATGGTCTCCGAAACCCCCTGGAGCCCGACCAGAATGAAGCCGAGGGGGATCACGGCCTTGAGCAGGAACCGGCCCGGGATCCCGCCCGGGTCCGGGGAGCCCTCGAGGACCTTCACCGACGCGGCGACGAACGGGATCGAGGTCCAGACCAGGAGAAAGGCCGTGGGAAAGAGGAAGACCACGCCGCACACCAGATTGACCCAGGCCTTCCGCCGGGGCGACAGCCTCGCGTAGATGATGTCCACCCGCACGTGGTCTCCCTTGAGGTGGGTGTAGCCCGCCGCGGCCAGGAACAGGACCGCGAAGAGATGCCATTCCAGCTCCTGGACGAAGACGAAGCTCTGCCGGAAGAGGTAGCGCGACATCACGTCGTAGCTCGTCACCACGACCAGGAGCAGCGCGAGCCACGAGGTGGCGCGGCCGACCCAGTCGTTCAGCGCGTCGATCCGCCGGACCACGGTGTGCACGAGACCGAGCGTTTCCGCTTCGCGCTCGATCCGCGCGGCTCGCGCGTTGATGGACGGCGCGACGTCCGGGTGTTTATCCAATGGTCACGTCCACCACAAAGCCTGGTCGAGTCATGGGGCGCATACTACCCTGAACGCTGAGGCCACTTCAAGTCATTGTTCGATCGGCTTGTGATCACACGCCGCCTGACGCCTCTCCCCCGTGCTCCTTCCTCTTGCCGTTTTACCGACTCCCGGCCAACCCGGGGCCCAGAACACATTTTTATATGCTTTTCAGATACTTACAGAAGCCTTGACCGTTCGGGCTCAACATCATTAGAATCAGACCGACCAGTCGGTTCGACACGAGACCGATTATGGAGTCGGCTACAACGACGGCTCGCTTCAAAGACCAGCGCCTGCTTCCCGTCCGGGAGAAGGTGCAGGCCGGCGAGCGCCTGTCGCGCGACGACGGTCTCCTGCTCTTTCGGACGGATGACCTCCTGGGTGTCGGGCAAATGGCCGATTTCGCCAAGCGGCGCCGCGTGGGCGACTGGGTGTTCTTCGTCATCAACCGCTACATCAACCCAACCAACCTCTGCGTCCTGTCGTGCAAGTTCTGCGACTTCGCCCGGAAGCCGGGGCAAGCCGGCGCCTTCGAGCACTCCATCGAGGACATCCTGGCGATGATCAAGCCCGACGTCCGGGAAGTCCACATCGTGGGGGGCCACCACCCGGATTGGCCCTTCGAGTACTATGAGCGGCTGATCGGGGCCATCCACGGCCAGCACCCGCAGGTCCAGATCAAGGCGTTCACCGCGGCGGAGATCGACTACTTCTGGCGGCGCTGGAAGATCCCTCCGGAAGACGCGCTCGCGCGGCTCAAGGCCGCCGGGCTCCACTCGATGCCGGGCGGCGGCGCGGAGGTCTTCTCGAAGCGCCTGCAGAGGCTCCTCAACTATACGGGGAAGGCCGACGCGGACCGCTGGTGCGAGATCCACGGGGTCGCCCACGGCATGGGGATTCGGACCAACGCCACGATGCTCTACGGCCACGTGGAGACGCTGGAGGAGCGCGTGGACCACCTCCTCCGCCTCAGGGCCCAGCAGGACGAGAGCGGCGGCTTTTTGACCTTTATCCCGCTCGCCTACCAGGTGGGGAACACCAGGCTCGTGCCGCGCCAGACCCCGCCCACTGACGACCTCCGCACGATCGCGGCCTCGCGCCTCCTCCTCGACAACTTCCCCCACGTGGAGGCGTACTGGGTGATGATCGGCGAGGCGACGGCCTCGGTCGCGCTCCACTTCGGCGCCGACGACGTCAACGGGACGCTGGAGGACGAGCGCATCGCCCACTACGCCAAGGCCGAGAGCCCGGCGGGCCTGGCCCGGGAGCAGATTTTCAGGATCATCCGGGAGGCAGGCAAGATTCCGGTGGAGCGGGACGCGCTCTACAACGTGATCAAGGTCTGGAACTGATGCTCAGGGTCGGGTGCATCCCGTATCTCAACTGCGAGCCCTTCTTCGCTCATCTCTCGGGGTTCGAGCTCCACCCGGTCACGCCCCGGGCGCTCGGGCAGGCCATGGCGGATGGAACCCTCCACGCAGGCCCCCTCTCATTGGTGGACTTTCTAAACCTCGATGGCGCAGTGGTGCCGCTCCCCTTCGGTATCGCGACGCGAGGGCCAGCGCGGAGCGTGGTCCTCCTCTCCGACCGCCCGCTCTCCAAGCTCGGCGGCGCGGTCATCGGTGTCACCAGCGAGACATCCACGTCGGTCCAGCTCCTCAGGCTCCTCTTCGCCCTCAAGTACGACGTGACCCCGCGGGCCTGGGTCGGCGCCGAGGAGCCCTGCGACGCCCTGCTCCTGATCGGCGACGGGGCCATCCGCGCGCTGAAGTCGCCGCCCCGCTTCTCTCATATCGTCGACCTGGGGAGCGAATGGGCTCAGTGGACAGGGCTCCCGTGCGTTTTCGCGCGGTGGGGCGTGCGCGTCTCGGTGCCAGAAACGGACCGGCTCGCGTTCTGGTGCGCCCTCGACGAGGCGCTCGATCACGGGCTCGCCTCCATCCCCGAGATTGCCTCGAGACGGCGCGACACCGGGTTCACGGCCGCGGAGGTGACCGCGTACCTCGACGGGTTCACATACCGGCTGGGCGCCGAGGAGGAGAAGGCGATCGCCGAGTTCAGCCGCCTCCGGGCGTTCCTCCAGGACGCGCGGTGCTGAGCGAAGCCCGGGATCTCGTCGAGGCAGGGAAGCGGCTGTCGCGCATGCACGGGCACTGGCTCCTGACGGAGGCCCCCCTGCTCGAGCTGGGGAACCTCGCCCAGGAGGCGCGGTTCAGGCTGATCCCGGAGAAGCGCGTCACCTTCGTCATCGACTCGAACCCCAACTACACCAACGTCTGCGTCACCGACTGCCAGTTCTGCGCCTTCTACCGAAAGCCCGGCGACCCCGAAGCCTACACCCTCACGGTGGAGGAAGTCCTGACGAAGATCGAGGCTGGCGCTGCCAGAGGCGCGACGACGATCCTGCTTCAGGGCGGCCACAACCCCGACATTCCGCTCGACTACTACCTCACGCTGGTCCGCGAGACGCGGCGGCGGTTCCCACAGGTGACGCCGCACTTCTTCACGGCCTCCGAGGTCCAGACCATGGCCCAGGTCTCCGGCCTCTCGGTCCCGGACGTGCTCCTCCGGCTCAAGGACGCCGGCCAGTTCACGCTCCCCGGCGGCGGGGCCGAGATCCTCTCCGAGGGTGTGCGGAAGCGGATCGAACCCAAGAAGGGCGGGCCCGGGGCCTGGCTCGAGGTCCACCGGGAGGCGCACGGCCTCGGCTTCAAGACGACGGCCACCATGATGTACGGCCACGTGGAAGAGCCCGGCGATGTGCTGGACCACCTGGACGCGATCCGCGATCTCCAGGACGAGCACGCCGGCTTCACCGCCTTCATTCCGTGGTCCTTCAAGCCCGGGAATACCCTCCTCGAGAAGTGGATCAAGCACGCCGCCGGCCCGAACGCCTATCTCCGGGTGCTCGCCGTCTCGCGCCTCTACCTGGACAATTTCCCCCACATCCAGGCCTCGTGGTTCTCCGAAGGCAAGCGGACGGGACAGATCGCGCTCCACTTCGGCGCGGACGACTTCGGGGGAACACTCTTCGAGGAGAACGTTCACCGGGCCGCAGACTTCGTCAACACCACGACCCTGGACGAGGTCTGCGCGCTGATCCGCGAGGCCGGTTTCACCCCCGCCCAGCGCACGACGCTGTACGAAATCCTGAAAGTCTATTGATTCCGGGCGGGTCCTGTCGGCGCCCAGCCCCACCGTGCTCGCTCCAGCCAGCGTCAGCTTCTCCATAGTCGCGCTGCCGCCAGCCGGCCGCTCTCTTGTTTTCGCGGTGCGCTCCGCGCGGCGGGGCGCCCCGGGCGCCGCCTCCCGTCCGGAATCGCTCGGTGAGATCCGTTGCGCGCTGGGCACCCACTGGGCCAATTGTGTCGCGCGATTACTACAAGGGGTCGAGGGGCGGGATGTCGGGAATCAGACCGCTCGCGTGAGCCTTCTGGAACAGGACCTCCAGCGCCCGGCGCCCGGCGTCGCCCAGAGCCAGCGTGTAGTCGTTCACGTACATGCGCACGAAGCGCCGGCAGGTCTCCCGATCGATGCCTCGACCGAACTCCATCGCGTAGCCGATGGCCTCGTCCTCGTGGGCGTACGCGTAGGCGATGGAGTCCCTGAGCGCCCGAGAGAGCTGCCGATGGAGGTCCTCTCCGAGATCCCGCCGGACGACGTTGATCCCGAGGGGGAGCGGGAGCCCGGTCTCCCGCTCCCACACCTTCCCGAGGTCGAGGACCGGGTAGAGCCCGAGCGCCTGATGGGTGATCTGCCCCTCGTGGATCAGGAGCCCCGCCTCCGCCTGCTCGTCGAGCACCACCTGTGGGATCCGGTCGAAGGGCACCTCGATGATCGGCGGATCGCCGCAGTAGAGCCGGAGCAGAAGCGCGGCGGTGGTGTGGCTCCCGGGGATGGCCACGACGCGCTCGGAGATCTCCTGCGCGTCCAGCGGGACCCTGGCGACAAGCACCGGGCCGTATCCCTTCCCCATGGAGGCGCCGGGGTCCATGATCCGGTAGCGGTCGGCGACCAGCGCGTACGTCGCGGCCGAGACCGCGGTGACCTCCAGTTCGCCCTCGCACGCCCGCCGGTTCAACCGCTCGATCTCCTCGAGCACGTGCTGGACCTCGACGCCGGGCACACGCAGCTTGCCGGCCGTCAGGGCATAGAACATGAAGGCGTCGTCGGGGTCCGGGCTATGGCCGATCCGGATCAGGGGCACAGGATCCGTCCGTGAAGAAAGGGACTGCCCGCGAGAGGATCCTCCAGGCCGCCCTGGAGGTCTTCGCCCGCAAAGGGTATCACAGGGCGATCGTGGACGATATTGTCCGCGCGTCGGGCACGTCCAAGGGCGCCGTCTACCATCACTTCCCGACCAAGGAAGCCCTCTTCCTCGCCCTCGTGGACGAGTTCTCGAATCACCTCGCGACGGCGGTCGCCCAGGCCATCGAGAGCCGCCACGGGGCGCTCGGCAAGGTGGAGGGCGCCCTCCAGGCGACGCTCGAGACGTTCAGCCGCCACCGTGAACTGGCTCGGATCCTGCTGCTCGAAGCCGTCAGCCTCGGCGCGACCTACGAGGCGAAGCGCGCCGAGGTCCACAGCCGCTTCGCCGCCCTGATCAAGGGCTACCTGGACCAGGCCGCGCGCGAGGGCTCGATCCCGCCGCTCGACACCGAGGTCGCCACCCTGGCGTGGCTCGGCGCCGTCAACGAGGTGGTGATCCAGTGGCTCCACACCGGCCGTCCCGAGCTGGCCGAGGCCCTCCCCGCGCTGACCGCCATCCTCCTCCGCTCCATCGGTGCCGCCCCGCCGAACCGGGGCTGACGCCGGCTCAGCGCCTTCGCCGAACGCGGCGCACGCGCGGAATCCACCGGGGAACTTCTCTGAGATACTCCTCGTATGCCTCGCCAAACTTGTTGAGCAGCTGGGGTTCCTCGCCGCAGAGGACGAACCAGTGGCACGCCAGCCACACCAGGGTCGCGTAGACCAGGAGCGTGAGCGAGCGGAAGAGGACGGCCTCGCCCACGAGGATGAGCGTGATGTCCGCGTCGCCCCAGCCCCGCAGGCTCCCTGCCCTACGCCTTCAGCGCCATGACGATCAGCTCCCCCGGCTCCTTGGAGCCGTATGGGCTCCAGTCGTAGTCGGCGTACACCTCCTCGACCCGAAACCCGGACCGCGCCAGCAGGTGCTCCACCTCGAACCGGAAGAAGGCCACGTCCTGTCGCTCTCGGTACGGCACCACGTGGTCGTAGAACTCGGCCACAAACGCGTACTCCTCGTAGCCTCCTGAGCGATCCATCGCCGCCTCCAAAACCCTTTTGACACCCGCTTCCCCGGCTCCCTATACTGAGCCCGCTCCGCATTCCGTTCAAGGAGGCCTCGCGTGGGAACGATCACAGGCGCTCACCTGCTCATCCGCACCCTCAAGCGCCACGGCGTCCGTCGGCTCTTCGGGCTCTGCGGCGACCACGTCAACGCGATCTTCAACGCCTGCCTCGACGAGGGGATCACCATCGTGGATGTGAGGCAGGAGTCGGGCGCGACCCACATGGCGGACGGCTGGGCCCGGGTCACCGGCCAGCCCGGAGTCTCGGTCGTCACCGGCGGCCCCGGCCACACCAATTCCATCACCGGCATCGCGACGGCGTGGATGGCCTGCTCCCCGATCATCGCCATCAGCGGCATGCACGAGTGGGGGCTCCGCGACAGGGGACCGCTCCAGGAGATCGACCAGGTGGAGCTGGTCCGCCCCATCACCAAGTGGGCGCGCGTCGTCACCGACCCGGCGCGCCTTGGCCAGTACGCCGCCATCGCCTACCGGGAGGCGGTGAGCGGCCGGCCCGGCCCGGTCCACCTCACCATCCCGGGCGACGTCCTGGAGGCGGCGGTGGACGATTCGAGAATCGCGATCCCCGAGCCGTGGCGCCACGAGGCCACGGCCGCGTCGCCGGATGCCGTCGACGCCGCGCTGGATCGGCTCCAGAGTGCCGAGCGGCCCGCGATCATCGCGGGGAGCGGGATCTGGTGGGCTCGCGCGTGGGAGCCCCTCCAACGCTTCGTCGAGGCGACGGCGCTCCCCTGCTTCACGATCGGCATGGCACGCGGCAGCCTCTCCGACGAGCACCCGCTCTGCTTCGGCTACGCCGACGCGGTCCTCAACCCTGCGGCCCGCGAGATCAGGGAGGCCGACGTCGTCCTGCTGATCGGCAAGCGGATCGACTTCCGCCTGGGCTACGGCAACCTGTTCGGCCCGAATGCCCACCTGATCCAGGTGGACATCCACGCCGCAGAGCTCGGCCGGAATAGGAATGCCCAGCTCCCGATCCAGTGCGACGCCGGCGCCTTCCTGGCCCAGATGGCGGCGGGCGCCGAGAAGCGCGGAGGCTGGAAGGAGAAGCCCTGGGCCGAGCGGCTTCGCGCCGCCCGGCGCGCGGCGGCGGAGTCACGCCGGCCCGACGAGACCTCCGACGCCTCGCCGGTGCACCCGCTGCGGATCGTCAGGGAGGTGCGCGAGGCGGTGAACTCGGACGTGGTCTGGGTGATCGACGGCGGAGACTTCGCTCAGTGGTGCCGGCTCGCCCTCCCCGCGCGCAAGCCGGGCCACTGGGTCAGGCTCGGCGCCCTCGGGACCGTCGGCGCGGCGATCCCGCTGGGCGTCGTCGCCAAGCTCGCCAAGCCCGACTGCCCGGTCGTGATCCTGACCGGTGACGGCGGCATGGCCTTCCACTCCTGGGAGCTGCACACGGCGCTCCGCTTCAACGCGCCGGTCGTCGTCGTCGTCGGGAACGACTGCGGCTGGGGGATGGAGCGCGAGCTGCAGGCCGCGTTCTACGATCGGACCGTCGGCGTGGAGCTGGGTCCTGTCCGCTACGACAAGGTCATCGAAGGGATGGGCGGCCACGGCGAGCACGTCGAAGTGCCCGCGGAACTTCGTCCCGCCCTCGACCGGGCGCTGAAGTCAGGGCGGGTCGCCTGCGTCAACGTGATGATGCGCGGGGTCCCGAGCCCTCTCACCACGGCCAACATCGCCCGCGCTAAGGGGCCCAAGGTCTAACCTGGCTCAGAGCGGCCAGGACTCCCGGCGGTAGCCCATCTCCCAGAACATCCACTCGTAGCGGCTTGTGGTGACGAAGTGCCGGCGGACCGAGTCGCGCTCCGCGGGCTGGAGGCGGGCCGCGGTCCGGTTCGTGGCGTCCAGGACCGCGCGGACCAGGCTCCCGAACTCCTCGGATGCGTAGGTGCCGATCCAGCGCGCGTAGAGCGGGTCCGGCGAGCCCGCCCGCTCCAGCTCCTTGCCCACCTCCCAGTAGATCCAGTAGCACGGGAGCAGCGCACCCAGCACCTCGTGAAACGGCGCGCCGTAGGCCACCGACAGGAGGTAGCTGGTGTAGGCCAGGTTCGTGGGCGCCATGGGCGTGGCCGCGACGTCGCCGGGAGTGAGGCCGAACTCCTGGAAGAAGCTCTCGTGGAGCGACCGCTCCACCTTGAGGGCACCGGCCGCGTGCTCGTTGAACATGATGATCCAGTCGTCCTGCGGGGCGCGCGCCGCCGCGATGGACAGCGCCCGGGCGAACTCGCGAAGGTAGAGCGCGTCCTGCACCACGTAGAAGCGGAAGCTTTCCCGCGCGAGGGACCCGTCCGTGAGCCCCTTGATGAAGGGGTGGCGGAGGATGCCCGCGTACATGGCGCGGATGGAGTCCCAGAGCTCGTCGGTGAACGCCATGACGCTACCGGCTGACGGCGCGCCAGTGCTCGGCGATCGTCTCCAACGCTGTGAACGCGCAGGCCGAGCGGGCGCCCGCGGGCCAGGGCGAAGCGGCCACGGCTAGCGGAGCGCGGCGGGAACGACGGAAGACGCCCGGGGTTTCGGAGGCTCGATAGGAACGTCCCAGATGAACGTGAACCCCAGGGCAAACCAGCCCGAGGCCTCACGCGCCACGAGGACGTCGCGATGCACCGGCGGCGCCGTCCAGCCGGACAAGCCGAAGCGGACCGCTGTCGTGGGGCCGGTCCTGACCGTCGTCGTGAACGGAGCGATGAACGCCGGGTCGTGACGCGCGCGGGTGTTGTCCGGCGTGAAGTCGGTCTCGCGCGGGTGGGTGATCTGGGGCGGCTGTCCCGGAAGGACGAACTCGGGCAGCCTCACGCGCTCGGGCGGCGGCGCTACGATCTCAACCTGTTGCGCCCAGGCGGGCGCCGTCGCAAGGAGAGCGAGGCCCGTCCCCAGCCCCAGAGCGACGATCAGGCGAATTCCTCTCATGAACCCATCATGGCAGAGGCGCGGGCAGGGCGCAAGCCCACCTACCTGATGAGCCCGTCAGCCCGAAGTCGTTCGATCTCGTCAGGAGCGAGCCCGAGGAGGTCGCCGAAGATCCGTTCGTTGTCCTCGCCGAGGCAAGGGGCCGGCCGAACGAACTGCCCGGGAGTCACCCCGAGTGTGATGGGGGACGTGTAGAGCGCCAGCGAGCCCAGGGCCGGGTGCGCGACGGAGGCCACCGTCCCGCGCGCCAGAAAATACGGGTGGGAGGTGTGAGCTTCAAGGCCGAGGACCGGAGCGGCAGAAACCCCCACGCTCTGGCACCGCGAGGCAACGTCGGAGGGGGCGAGATCCCGGGTCCACCCGGCGATCAGGCGATCCAGTGCCTCACGGTTCTGCCGACGGCGCTCAAGGTCTCTGAACCGAGCCTCGCGACACCAGGGCGGGTCGCCCATCACCTCACAGAGCGCACGCCACTCGGCCTCGGTCTGACAGGCGAGCGCGACCCATTCATCGTCGCCGGCACAAGGGTAGATCCCGTGGGGCGCCAGGCTCGCGTGGGTGGCGCCCTGGGTGCCCCACACCCGCCCGTTCCTGAAGTAGTCGATCAGCGCCTCACCCACGAGGCCCACGGTCGCTTCGAGCTGGCTCATGTCGATCCACTGGCCCTCCCCTGTCCGCTCCCGGTGCCAGAGCGCCGCCAGCACCGCGAAGAGACCGTGGTGGGCGTTCGAGGGATCGGCGTACCCGAAGGTCAGCGCGCCAAGGCAGCGCTCGCCGGGATACCCGATCAGGCGCTCGAGACCGGCGAGGCTCGACAGCGACGGCGCGAACGTCCTGACTGCCTCCCAGGGCCCGCCGTGCCCCGCCGCCGAGCACGAGATCATGATCAGGTCGGGCTTGACGCGGGCCAGCGCCGGGTAGTCGAGCCCCACCTCCCGGAGCACGCGGGGCGAGAAGTTCTCGACGACCACGTCGCTCCTGGTCACGAGGCGCCTCAAGAGCGCCGGGGCGCCGGGATGGCGGAGGTCCACGGTGATGCCGAGCTTTCCGCGGTTGTACTGGTGGAAAAGAAGCACTCGGTCCACCTCATCGGCCCTGACGGCGAGAGCGTCCGAGACCTTCTCGTCCTCGCCCAGCGGCGTGGGAATGAGCCGGCAGTAGTCGAGGCGCCGCGACGATTCCACCTTGATGACCTCGGCGCCGAACTCGGCGAGCAGGCTCGAAAGGACCGGCCCCACCGCGACCCAGCCGAAGTCCACGACACGCAGTCCGTCGAGCGGTCTCACCGGATGATTGCCTCGTGGCGGAGCGAAGCGAGCTCGCCGGCGGAAAAACCGAGGCGTCCGAGAACCAGGTCCGTGTGCTCGCCGAGGAGCGGGGCCGGGCTCAGGACCTGGCATGGAGTTCTAGAGAAGCGCCACGCTGCCCCGGGATACGTGAGCGTTCCGACCTCGGCCCGCGTGATCTGGACGAAGAAGTCCCGGGCGGTGAGCTGGGGACACCGGGCGACTTCCTCCGCGGTCCGGACGGGCGCGAAGGGAATGGCGTGCCGGCGGCAGAGCTCCTGGAGCTCGGCGCTCGTCCGCTCCCGCAGGTAGGGGACGATGAGCGCGTCCACCTCGTCAGGATAGTCGCGCCCCATTGCGGCCCTGTCGCGGTAGCGCGGGTCGCGCGTCCACGCGGGGTTCCCCAACGCATCGAGGAAGCGCTTCCAGGGGTGGCCGGAGCGCGTGATCAGGCAGAAGTAGCCGTCCTTGGTCGGGAGAATCGCGTACGGATAGTATCCGCCCGATCCCGACGCCCGGTGTCCGGAGCGGCGCCACGGCAGACCGGTCTCGGTGTAGAGCGGCGAGGTGATCCCGCCGTAGAAGGCCATCACCTCGGCTGTCGCCACGTCGACGTGCTGGCCGTGGCCGGTCTTCTCGCGCGCAAGCAGGGCGAGGAGCCCGCCGCACGCGCCGTTGATCCCGCCCTGGTAGTCGGGCTGGGAGGCGGGGAGCGGGAGCGGCTGCCGTCCCAACTCCCCGATCACGATACTGGCGCCTCCCATAGCCCCGGCGTGGAGG
>JACQWB010000259.1 GCA_016209385.1 Candidatus Rokuibacteriota bacterium | reverse complement strand
GGCGCTGGTCGTCGGGGGAAAAGCGAAGGATCTCAAGGAAGGCGTCGCGCTGGCCGGCCACTCGATCGACTCAGGATCAGCGCGTGCCAAGCTGGAAGCGCTGATCGTCCTCTCCCAGCGGCTCGCCCAGGAGAAATAGGGGCGCGGGTCGCAATCCACCCGCGCAGGTCAGCCCACGCCGGGTCCACGGCTCGATCTGCGGGTTCGGCCAAAACGAGCGCCGAGCGAATCGAGATCGTCAACAACGCTGGCGTGCCCTCGGGGCCGATCTACAATGTCAAGCAGGTCTTCGAGGACCCGCAGGTGCCGAGACGCTCCGGCACGACGGCGTCGTCCGAACGCAGTACGTCCAGCGGCCTCTCTTTCGAGCGCGGAGAGCGCCGGAGAGTCGCTGACTACGAGCTCTAGCCCGGGCTAGCGCTGAAAAACTCGACTCCAATGCTCCGATCGTCCACCCGCACACGACCGGAGCGCTCCGAGTGCGGGCTTGGCCCGCGCAACCCACTCGGGCCTCGCCTCGTGGCTGTCCTCGCCTGCGGCTCGTCCGAAGCCCCTCGGCTCGAAGTGCCACTCGGGCCTCGCGCGACGGGTGGCCTGCCTCACGGCATGGCCGAACCCGCCACGCGCGAACCACAATGGGAGGGCTCGGAAGGGGCAGGTACCCGCGCCACACCGCGCGCCGGCGGGGGGTGGGCGTGGGTGCGCCCCCCGCCGAGGATCTCTAGTGCGTCGCCGTGGGGTCCGGCGCGGCGCGTCTGGCGTCGACGATCTGGAGGCGCCAGCCGTCGGGGTCGCGGAAGTTCAGGTTGGTCCGGCCCGTCGCGCGGACGAAGGTGGGGCCCTGGGGGATGTCAATGCCGCGCGCCTTGAGCTCGCGGTGGGCGGCCTCGACATCGGGCACCTGGAAGGCGATGTGGTTGACGCCGATGTTCTCCTCGCCGCTCACGCGGTGGATCTCGAAGATCGGCTGGTTCTCGCCGGGGAGCTGGAACTCGATCGAGTCCCCGTGGTGCTTAGTCCGCGCGAGCTCCCGGAAGCCGAGGGCGCGGAAGAGGGTGACGTACTCCTCGAAGCGGTGCACGACCAGCTCGATGTGATCGACCTTGGTCACCATCCCTGGGTTCTCCTCACGCTCGAGTCACGGCAGGATCAGGGCGCCCGCCACAGCATCTCCGCGCCCCGGCCCGGCGCGGGCCGGCGCGCGCCCCCAGGCCGACGGCCTGTCTGCCACCCCTCCCGACGGGACGGTCACAAGACCCGCGAGGCCTCGATCGCCCGGAGGAAGCTCCGGAGGTCGCGAGGGACCAGCTAGGTTTCCTCGCGGTACTGGCCGAGCGCCCGCAGCAGCGGGACGTCCTGGAGCGAGAACAGGATCGCCGGTCGCTCGCCGCGAGCGGCGTGGGCGTGGCGCGCCCAGGGCGGGACCACGAAGAAGTCTCCCGGACCCCACTCGTAGCATTCGCCCTCGATCTCCGTCGCCCCGGCGCCCTCGAAGACGTGGTAGACGGCCATGCTCGACTGTCGGTGGGACCGCGTCCGCACCCCGGGGCGGAGCAACTGGAGGTAGCAGCCGATCGTCGGCAGGAGCGACCGCCCCGTCATGGGATCGCGGTACTCCATGATCACGTCGTCGAAGGGGTCGCCCTCGTGCTCGGCGAGCCGGGAGAGCGCCTCCCACGCGACTTCCCAGGGGTAGTGGATCACACGTCCCGCGTGGCCACCGATGGGCTGGCGGTCGGCGGGGTAGGGCTCCATCACGAGGTTCTCGATGTAGCGCACCACGGGCGCATCGAGGGCGTCGAGCCAAATCACGGGCTCGCGGCCCTCGTTCCCGTGGTCGTGCCAGGTCATGGCCGGCGTGAGCACCACGTCGCCCCGGTGCATCGCGCACTTCTCGCCCTCGACGGTCGTGTAGGCGCCCTCGCCCCGGAGCATGAACCGGATCGCGTTCGGGCTGTGGCGATGGGCGGGCGCGACCTCGCCGGGCAGGAGGTACTGGACCGCCACCGAGATCGTGTGACCGCTGGTACGCTCCGGGACCCCCGGGTTCATGAGCCGGAGGATCCGGCGCTCGGCGCCCTCGCCCCGTGCGGGCGTCAGGAAGTCAGCGCTCTGCCGGAGCAGCGGTTCGATCTCCGTCCAGCGCCAGAGCCAGGGCTCGACGCGCGTCCGCTTGGGCTCGATCAGCGGCCCCGGGCGCGACCACGGGGCGTCGAGTCCCGCGGCGCGGAGGGCCGCACAGTAGCGCTCCAGATCGACTACTGTCCCGATCGCCATGGTTCAGCCTCCTCTAGCGTTGCGCCAGGACCTCCGGGTTCAGCGCGCGCGGCGGGACCTGGCCCCGGAGGTAGATCTCAAGGTTGTCCACCACCTGGCCGAAGAACTGGTCATACGCCTCCTGCGTCACGTAACCCATGTGGGGCGAGAGCAGCACGTTGTCGAGGGCGACGAGCGGGTGGTTTGGTGGCAGGGGCTCCTCGTCGAAGACGTCGAGCGCCGCGCCCGCGATGGCGCCGCGCTTCAAAACATCGACGAGTGCGCGCTCGTCGACGATGGGGCCGCGCGCCGTGTTGACGAGGAACGCCGTGGGCTTCATGAGCCCGAGGTGCCGGGCAGTGACGAGGCCGCGCGTCTTGTCCGAGAGGCGGAGGTGCACCGACACCACGTCGCTCTCCCGGAAGACGTCGTCGAGCCCGACGCGCGTCACGTCGGCCGCGGCCGCGCGCTCGTCGGTGAGCGTTGGCCCCCAGGCGATCACCCGCATGCCGAGGAAACGGCCGAACGCAGCGACGCGACTCCCGATGCGGCCGAGGCCCAGGATCCCCAGCGTCCTGCCGGCGAGGTCAACGGCGAACCCCGTCTGCCAGCGCCCCTCGCGCATAGCGCGGTCCTCATGGCGCACGCGCCGGACGAGGGCGAGCATCAGCGCCATCGTGTGCTCGATGGCCGAGGTCCCCGACCCCGCGGTGCCGGTGACCAGGATCCCGCGCGCGGTCGCCGCGGCGAGGTCCACGTGGCCCGAGTTCCGGCCGGTGAGGGCCAGGTGCTTGAGCGCGGGCAGGCGCGCGAAGAGCGAGCCCGGGAAGCGCGTGCGCTCGCGGAGCGCTACGATGATCGCGTAGGGCCGGAGGCGCTCCGCAAGCGCATCCTCGCTCTTGAGCGTGTCGCGGTAGGTGTCGATCGCCAGGCGGCCGCGGAGCCGCTCCCAGTGGGACAGCGTCGCGACCACGCCGTGGTAGTCGTCGAGGATCGCCAGGCGCGTCATGGCCGCTTGCAGACCACGTTGAGCGTCATCCCTCCCGACGGTACGGCGCGGACGAAGCGCCTGTCAAGGGGGGACGTCCGGCTGCGCGGGAAGCGGGGCGCAGCTAGGCCCGGTCAGAGTCCCAGGTAGGCTTCTTTGATCGCTGGGTTGGCCAGGAGATCGCGGGCCGGCCCTTCGCTCAGGATCCGTCCCGTCTCGAGCACGTAGGCGCGGTGGGCGATCTCCAGGGCCTGGTGGACATTCTGTTCCACTAGGAGGACGGTCACGCCCTGGCTGTTGATTTCCCGGATCACCCGGAAGAGCTCTGTCACGAGGAGCGGCGCCAAGCCCAGGGAGGGCTCGTCCAGCATCAGCAGTTTCGGTTGCCCCATGAGGGCCCGCCCGATGGCGAGCATCTGTTGCTCCCCGCCCGACAGCGTTCCCGTGAGCTGGCGGGATCGTTCGCCGAGCTGGGGGAAGAGGGTAAAGACCCGGTCCAGCGTTTCGCGGAGCCGCGGGCGCGCGGCGGCGGGGTACGCCCCGAGCTCGAGGTTTTCCAGCACGGTCATCCCTGACCAGAGCCGGCGGCCTTCGGGGATGTGGCCGATGCCGAGCGCGACGATGGCGTGAGGCGGGCGCCCGGTGATGTCCCGGCCCTCGAAGGTGATGCGACCGGCCGCGGGCGCGAGCACGCCCGAGATCGTGCGGAGCGTGGTCGTCTTGCCGGCGCCGTTAGACCCGACGAGCGTGACGAGCTCGCCGGCCCGCACGTCGAAGGAGATGTCCCAGAGAGCCTGCACGTCGCCGTAGAAGACGCGGAGATGCTCGACCGCTAGCATTGCCGCGGGGACTCTCGCACAGCGGGAAGAGGGTGTCAAGAGTTTGACACCCCATTCCGGTCCGGGTAAAATAATGCGCGGCTTGTTCTAACTTCCTGTCTCGACTGGGCCTTTTCCTGACTTCCTCCGCTGAGAGCGGGCCGCTTTTTCGGGAGAAGTGTTCTAGAAGAGACCCCCGGAGGGGGAGAGGGATGAACGGCCGGGTGTCCCGATATCGGCGGATTGCCGACGCCCTTCGCGAGCGGATCACGTCAGGAGGGCTCGCCCCCGGAGCCCGCCTGAGCAACCAGCGCACTCTCGCGCGCGAGTTCGGCGTCACGCTCATGACGCTCCGCCAGGCCCTCGAGCTGCTCGAGCGCGAGGGGCTCATCGTTCGCCGGCACGGGGTGGGCACCTTCGTCGCCTCCCCGACGATCGATTACGACATCCTTCAGTTTCGCACCTTTGCCGGCGACCTGCGATCGCGCGGCGCGCCCGTCGAGACCCGCTTTCTCCGCAGCCAGTTCGCCCGCGCCGACCGGCGCGTTCAGGCTGGGCTGAGGCTCGCCGCGGGCGACGACGTCTTCGTCCTCGAGCGCCTGCGCCTGATGGACGGGCGCCCGGTGAGCCTGCAGCGTTCCTTCCTGCCTGCGGACCTCGGGGACGACGTGGCGAAGGCGGACCTGGCGGTCACCCCGCTCCGCCAGCTCCTCTCGTTCAAGCTCGGCATCGATGTCACGCGGGCGCGCGAGGAGGTGTCGGCCGTGAAGCTCCGCCGGCGCGAGGCGCAGGAGCTCAACTGCCAGCCGGGCGCCCCCGCGTTCTGCTCGGAACGGGTCTCCTGGGCAACCGACGGCAGGGCCGTGGTGTTCGATCGCGTCTATATCCCCGGGGATCGGTTCCGGATCATTCGGGAGCTTCACTACGAGGGATCAGGACCATGAAAGTTCTCGTGCCAGTCAAGCAGGTGCCGGACACCGCGACTCAGGTCAAGATCGGCGGCGACCCGAGGGCGATCGACACTACTGGCATCACGTGGATTGTGTCGCCCTACGACGAGTTCGCGGTCGAGGAGGCCCTGCGCATCAAGGAGAAGCGCGGGACGGGAGAGGTCGTCGTGGTCTCGCTCGGTCCCGAACGCGTGAAGGAGGCGCTTCGGAGTTGCCTGGCGATGGGCGCCGAGCGCGCTGTGCACGTGAACGAGCCGGCGTGGGAGAGCGCCGACACGCTGACCACGGCCCGGGCTCTCGCGGCGGTGATCAAGCAGGAGCAGCCGGTGATCGTCCTGTTCGGCAGGCAGGCCATTGACGACGACATGGGCGCGGTGGGGGTCCAGGTGGCCGAGCTCCTGGGCTGGCCCTGCGCGTCCTGGATCATGGAGGCGGCCATCTCGGGCGACGGGACGAGCGTGCGCGTCGGCCGACAGGTCGAGGGCGGGCTCGAAGTGTTCGAGCTCCCGCTTCCGTGCGTGCTGACCGCCCAGAAGGGGCTGAACGAGCCGCGGTATCCGACCCTGAAGGGCATCATGGGCGCCAAGAAGAAGGAGATCAAAGACGTGAAGGCGGCTGATCTTGGCCTGGCCGCAGACGGAGCTCAGCTCACGGTCGTGACGCTGGAGGCGCTTCCGCCTCGCCCGCCCGGGCGCATCATCCCCGGCGAGGCTGGCGAAGCGGTCAAGGAGTTGGTCAGGGCGTTGCGCGAAGACGCCAAGGCGATCTGAGAGGCAGTTCGAGCCGAGGCACGTCGGCCATGCCGCAGGCAGGCCCGTGACGAGGCGAGGCCCGAATAGATTCGAGCCGAGGCACGTCGGCCATGCCGCAGGCAGGCCCGCCACGAGGCGAGGCGGAATGAGGAGCGGGGGATGGCAAACGCATTCTGGTGCGTCGTCGAGGATGACCGAGCTGGCCGTCCCAAGAAGGCGAATGCCGAGGTGCTGGGTGAAGCTGCGCGCCTCGCGGCTCAGACCGGAGGCCAGGCCGAGGCGGTGTGGCTCACCGACAAGGCCGAGGCGGATGGACTCGGACACCTCGCCGAGTGGGGTGCGGAGAGGATCTGGCTGTTGGAAGCCCCTGGCCTGGCGCCGTATCGGGGTGAGGTGTGGACGCCGGTTCTGGCCGAGCTGGCGGGGAAGGAGCAGCCGAAGGCGATTCTCGGCGCGGTGACGAGCCGCCTGCGCGAGCTGATGGCGCGGCTGGCCGCGCGCCTCGGGGTGGGGTTGTCGGCCGACTCGGTCGCGTTCGACTTTCGGGAAGGCACCCTCGTCGCGACGCGTCCCGTGTACGCGGGCAAGCTGCTCTCGAAGGTCAGCTGGGCCAAGGCCCCGTGGCTCGCGACCCTTCGCCCAAACGTCTTCAAGCCCCGCGATCTCCTGGCGGGCAGGGCGCCGGTCGTCGAGCGCCCCGCGGTCACGATCCCGCAGCCCACGATGGCCTTCGTCGAGCGACGGGAGGAGGTGTCCACGGGTCTGCCCGAGCTGACCGAGGCCGAGATCGTCGTCTCGGGTGGCCGCGGGCTCAAGGGACCCGAGAACTTCGTGATCCTGGAGGAGCTGGCCAAGGTGCTCGGCGCTGCCGTGGGCGCATCACGGGCCGCGGTGGATGCCGGATGGCGTCCCCATCGCTTCCAGATCGGCCAGACCGGCCGCACCATCTCGCCCAAGCTCTACATGGGGTTCGGGATCTCGGGCGCGATCCAGCACCTGGCCGGGATGCGCACGTCGAAGATCATCGTCGCGGTGAACAAGGACCCCGAGGCGCCGATCTTCAAGATCGCCGACTACGGGATCGTCGGCGATCTCTTCGAGATCGCGCCGCTCCTCACCCAGGAGTTCAAGCGGCTGCTGGAGAAGTGATGGAGCCGGTCGGCATCTGGTCCTCGCTCGCTAGGCCTTCGGCGGAAGGAGGACCAGTCTGAAGCCGGCCGGCGATCTGCCCGAGCGAGCATGCCGGGAGGCGGTCGGGCACCCATCGTGAGCGAGCGGGGCAGGGGACGCCGGATCGCACACCCCGGCCGAATGGACACGCGTCACGCGCGAGCTTGGCATGGGGCTGCGCATTGGACGCAACGGGGGCGCATCCGGAGGGGCCCCGCACCGCGAGCCACAGATGGGTGACCGCCGAAGGCGAGCGAGCGAGGCGCAGACGGCGGCCGGCTTGGGTTGACTTTATGAAGATTGAGCTGACCGAAGAGCAGCAGATGATCCAGGCGCTCGCACGTGACTTCGCCGAGAACGAGGTGAAGCCCGTCGCCGAGGCCTGCGACCGCGAGGCCCGGTTCCCTCACGAGACTGTCAAGCGGATGGGCGAGCTCGGGCTCATGGGGATGGCCATCCCGGAAGCGTACGGCGGTAGCGGCGCCGACACCGTGGCGTACATCGTCGCCCTGGAAGAAGTGGCCAAGGCCTGCGCCTCGCATGCCGTCGTCATGTCGGTCAATAACTCTCTTTACTGCGATCCCGTCCGCAGGTTCGGGACCGAAGAGCAGAAGAAGCGCTTCCTGACGCCGTTCGCGTCGGGGTCAAGGATCGGCTGCTTCGCGCTGACCGAACCTCAGGCGGGCTCGGATGCCACCAACCAGAACACGCTCGCCGTGCGGGACGGCAACCACTACGTCCTCAGTGGCCGCAAGCTGTTCGTCACGAACGGCCGCGAGGCCGCGGCCGCGCTGGTCTTCTGCCAGACCGACCGGACCAGGGGACACCGCGGCATCTCGGCGTTCCTCGTGGAGAAAGGGACGCCCGGCTTTCTGGTTCCCAAGTGCGAGGACAAGCTCGGGCTCCGGGCCTCCGACACGGCCGAGTTCGTCTTCGAGGACTGCTGCGTCCCGGTGGAGAACCGGCTCGGCGAGGAGGGGATGGGGTTCAGGATCGCGATGAGCACGCTGGACGGCGGGCGGATCGGCATCGCCGCACAGGCCGTGGGCATCGCCGCCGGCGCCTACGAGCGCTCGGTGGCCTATGCCAAGGAGCGCAAAGCCTTCGGCGTCCCGATCGCCCAGCACCAGATGGTGCAGTGGATGATGGCCGACATGGCAACCACGATCGAGGCGGCGCGGCTCCTCACCTGGCGGGCGGCTACCCTGAAGGACCGGGGCCTGCCGTTCAGCGCCGAGGCCTCCATGGCCAAGCTCTTCGCCTCCGAGATGGCGATGAAGGTCACGACCGACGCGATCCAGGTCCATGGCGGTTACGGCTACATCAGGGAGTACCAGGTGGAGCGCTACTTCCGGGACGCCAAGATCACCCAGATCTACGAGGGGACGTCTCAGATCCAGAAGCTCATCATCGCCCGCCACGTGCTCGGACTGAAGTGACGCGACGCCCCTCACCCTGCCCTCTCCCCTGAGGGGAGAGGATGAAGGTGAGGGGAGCGGAGGCGCAGATGGAGGATCGCGAGCGGATGGAGCGAGAAAAGGCGCGGTGGGAAGCGGAGACCTACGGGCCGTTCGTCCGCCAGGCCCCTGAGCGACCCGTGCCCTTCGAGTCCCTGTCGGGGATCCCGCTCGAGCCCCTCTACACGCCGGCGGACCTCGGGAGCTGGGACTACGAGAAGAAACTCGGCTTTCCCGGCGAGTTCCCATTCACGCGCGGCGTGTACCCTTCGATGTATCGCGGGCGCCTGTGGACGATGAGGATGTTCGCCGGGTTCGGACGGCCCGAGGACACCAACGCCCGCTTCAAGTACCTGCTCGAGCAGGGCCAGACGGGGCTGTCGACCGCCTTCGACATGCCCGCCCTCATGGGCTACGACGCCGACCACCCCCGCGCCCGCGGCGAGGTGGGCCGGGAAGGCGTCTCCGTTTCGACACTGGAAGACTTCGAGGTCCTCTTCGACGGGATCCCGCTCGATCGGGTGACCACCTCGATGACGATCAACTGCACGGCCTCCATCGCGCTCGCCATGTACCTGGCCGTGGCCGACAAGCAGGGTGTCGGCTGGGACCAGGTCGGGGGCACGATGCAGAACGACATGCTCAAAGAGTTCATCGCGCAGAAGGAGTGGATTTGCCCGCCGGCGCCCGCGATGCGCATCGTGGTGGACACGATCGAGTTCACCTCCAAGTACGTGCCGCGCTTCAACCCGGTCTCGATCTCCGGCTACCACATCCGGGAGGCCGGCGCCACCGCGGTCCAGGAACTGGCCTTCACCCTGGCCGACGGGATCGGCTACGTCCAGGCGTGCGTCGACCGCGGGCTCGACGTGGATTCCTTCGCGCCTCGCCTCTCGTTCTTCTTCGACGTCCACAACGACTTCTTCGAGGAGATCGCCAAGCTCCGGGCCGCCCGGCGCATCTGGGCGCGCGTGCTCAAGGAGCGCTTCGGGGCCAAGAGGCCCGAGTCCATGCGCCTGAGGACCCACACACAGACGGCAGGCGTCTCGGCGACCGCCCAGCAGCCGCTCAACAACGTCGCCCGGGTCGCCCTCCAGGCGTTGGCCGCCGTCCTCGGCGGCGCGCAGTCGCTCCACACCAACTCCTACGACGAGACCTGGGCGCTCCCCACGGAGGAGGCCGTGACCGTCGCGCTCCGGACCCAGCAGATCATCGCGGAGGAGACGGGCGTTCCCCTCGTGATCGATCCGCTCGGCGGCTCCTACTATCTCGAGCGGCTGACCGACCAGATGGAGGAAGCGGCCTGCGCCTACATCACGAAGATCGACGGTCTCGGCGGCATCATTCGGGCCGTCGACCTCGGTTATCCGCAGCAGGAGATCGCCGATGCGGCGTACCGGTACCAGCTCATGGAGGACCGCGGCGAGAAGACGGTGGTGGGCGTCAACAAGTACGTGATGGCGGAGGAGAAGCCGATCAGCTACCTGCGGATCGACGAGGCCGTCGAGCTGGAGCAGATCGAGCGGGTGAAGCGGCGCAAAGCCTCGCGCGACGCCTCCCGGGTGGAAAAACGCGTGAAGCAGATCGCTGAGGTCTGCCGGAACGGCCAGAACCTGATGCCGGTGCTCGTGGACGCGGTCAAGGACTACGTCTCCCTGGGCGAGATCTCGGATGTCTACCGGCAGGTCTTGGGCCAGTACCGCGAGCCGATCATCTTTTAGATTAGGAGGCTGCGAAAAAATCTGGTTCCAGCGCGGGCTTGGCCCGCGCAAGCGAAGGGGGAGGCGTCGGAAGGGGGGCGGAGCCCCCTCCGAGCAATCTAGTGCACGGTCCGGTCGGACGCTGAGCGAGGAGGCGACCATGGCGCTCCAGGTGATGTCGGCCGACAGCCACATGGATCTCATCTATCTCCCCCCAGACACGTTCGTGTCGCGCATGCCGCCGAAGTGGCGGGAGCGGGCGCCCCGCGTCGTCGAGCGGGACGGGAGGAAGGTCTGGGTCTCGGGGGACGACGCGCTCGGGCCGCATGGGGTGTACGGCCCCGGCGTGACTGGAGGCAGGCGCGGCAGGATCCTGGCGCAGGAGGGGTTCGCCTCAGGCCAGACCCGGCCGTCGGACCCGGCGCTCCGGCGCCAGGACCAGGAGCGCGACGGCGTCGAGGCCGAGGTCATCTACGGGATCATCGGGATCTCGCGGGGCCTCTTCACGTACAAGGGGATCACAGACCCCGAGCTGTTGACGGCGATCTACCACGCCTACAACGAGTACATCGCCGAGTTCAACCGGTCCATGCCCGGCCGGTACTTCGGTCTCGGCTGCCTTCCCAACCACGATGCGAGCATGGCCGCCCAGGAGGTCCGTCACTGCGCAGCCCTCGGCCTCCGCGGCGCGGTGTTCGTCCCGTGGGGGGCGGCGATGCCCGTGTGGCACGAGATGTGGGAACCCATGTGGGCGGCCGGCGAGGAGGCGGACCTTGTCATCTCCTTCCATGTCTTCGAGGGCGGTGGGGCGACCGTGGGGTACGAGATCAGGGGAATCAGGCATCCGGCCTCGATCGGCGCCTGGGTCGTCGTCGCCCCGCTCCAGATGGACGAGATCGTGTCCTCCGTGATCCTGAGCGGGGTGTGCGAGCGTCACCCGCGGCTCAGGCTCGTGCTCGGCGAGAGCGGCATCGGCTGGATCCCATACGTCCTGGAACGCCTGGACGACACCTACGAGGAGCGGCTGGCGGACGATCTCAAGCTCCCGCTGCCGCCGAGCGCGTACTTCAAGCGGCAGATCTACGCGACGTTCCAGAAAGACTTCCACGGGGTGCGCGCGATGGCCGAGATCGCGCCCGACAACGTGATGTGGGGCTCCGACTACCCGCACCGCGACGGCACATGGCCGTTCTCGCAGAAGGCGATCGAAGAGCAGTTCCGCAGCGTCGACGGGGCCGTGAAGCGGAAGATGCTCTGGGAGAACGTGCGCCGACTCTATCGGATCGCGTGAACGGCCCGGCAGTCGCCCGCGAAAGGAGCCGTCATGGACTGTGTGTTCTGCAAGATTCGCGACGGGCAGCTCCCCTCGTTCAAGATCCACGAGGACGAGCGAACGCTGGCCTTCATGGACATCAACCCGCTGAACACCGGCCACTGCCTCGTGGTGGCCAAGGCCCACGCGCCCACGCTCTTCGACGCGTCCGTCGAGGACCTCACGGCCGCGATGGCGGCGGTGAAGAAGGTTGCCCACGCGGTCCAGGAGGCAGTCCGGCCCGACGGGCTGAACCTGCTCCAGGCCAACGGGGCCGCCGCCTTTCAGTCGGTGCCGCACTTCCACATCCACGTCATCCCGCGCTGGAACGCGGACGGGAAGGGCTTCGACTGGCCGCTGGTGCCGGGGAACCGGGAGGAGATCGGCAAGGTGGGCACGCGCCTCCGCGAGCTCCTCGAATGAGGCGGGGTATGGCCCAGCGTAAGATTCGCGTGCTTGTTGCCAAGCCGGGGTTTAGCCCGGAGGGGGGCTCCGCCCCCCTTCCGGACCTCCCCCCAGGGGTTGCGCGGGCAAAGCCCGCGCTTGATCATCGGAGGGGGCCTCGACGGCCCCCTCCGAACCCTCCCCCGGGAACGGCTTGCGCGGGCCAAGCCCGCGCTCGAAATGTGGGATGAGTGCGCGTAAGGTACGCG
>JACQWB010000258.1 GCA_016209385.1 Candidatus Rokuibacteriota bacterium | reverse complement strand
GCCCAGGACGAAGCGGGGGCATGGGACAAGCTGAAGGCGCCGGAGCAGCTCGAAGCGCTCCGGAAGGCCGGGAAGTTCCTGGACCTCTGGCAGTGGCGGGCGGCCCGCTCTAACCCGCTGGGTCATGCCGGGGACGACTGGGTCTTTGACTACCGGTGGTTCGACAAGGGGAAGAACCTCTTCACGTCGCCCGGGGAGCCCAGGTGGATGTACGACAAAACGAAGATGGGCTTCTCGGCCATTCCCGAGGCCGAGCTTCCGAAGATGCTGGATGAGTTTCCCCTGATCATCGGAAGGAACGCGGTTCCCTTGGACCCGGCAGCCCCCTTCAACGAGGGCGACATCCTGCCTCACCCCGTTCTCCAGGAGCCCACCGAGAGCATCGCCGATGTTCTCGCCCGCGGGGTGTGGAAGGACGGGAAGTGGACGGTGGAACTCAGGCGGAAGCTCAATACCGGCCAGCCTGATGACAAGGCCCTGGTGCCGGGCAGAGCCTATGACATCGGGTTTTCTGTCTTCGAGGATCATGTCTCCAACCGCCGCCACCTCGTGACGTTGCCTCCAGTGACGCTGGGGCTTGGGGTCGAAGCGGACATCAAAGCGGTCAAGCTCAAGTAACTTTCAGCGGGGTTGCTGACGTTTTAAGCGAAGGCGGACGTGATGCGAAAAGCGATTCACTCTCTCTTCCTGCTCCTCGTCTGGGCCCCTATGGGAATGGGTGGCCTCGGGGCCGCCGAGGCGGGAGACATTGTGGGCACGGTCAAGCTCGCGGGAGGGGCGCCGCCCGCGGAACTGCTCCGCCCCACGGCTAACCACGCCGTATGCGGCCGCGAATCCCGGCCTTCGGAGGCCCTTCTCGTCTCGCCGTCTGGAGGGGTGAAGAACGCCGTCGTGTTCATCGGCCACGAGCGGATAGAAGGGTGGCGCTCACCCGCCATCTTTCGGATGGACCAGCGACACTGCAGGTTTGTCCCGCACGTCCTGATCATCCCCCCGGGATCTACCGTTGAGGTCCTGAACACCGACGGGATCCTCCATAACTTCCACACCCTGGGCCGGCTAAACCCGTCGCTGAATCTGGCCCAGCCGGCGAGTGCGAAGCCCCTCAGGGTGACCTTCGAGCACCCCGAGATCATCCAGGTCAAGTGCGACCTCCACGGAGAAGGGTTCATGCGGGCCTGGATCGTGGTGGCCAGCCACCCTTACTATGCGCTGACTGACGATGACGGGCGGTTCCGCCTCCCGGATCTGCCGGCAGGGCCCCACACCCTGGAGGTTTGGCACGAGTTGCTGGGGACGAAGCGCGTACCGGTCTCCGTCGGCGCGTCCGGCGAGGTGGCCGTGACCGTGACGTTCAGGAGAGGTCAAGCGGCGAGCACGCGGTAAGCGTGGCGCCTGAGAGACAAAGGAGGAGGCAATGGGCATGTGGTGGATGGGCGTGATCCTGGCGGTGGCCGTCATGGTTGCGATCGCTCAACCGACCCTCGGGGCCGATCTCGGAGCCGGGAAAGCGATCTTCACGAAGGAGTGTCAGAACTGCCACGGGCCTGACGGCAAGGGGAATCCGGAAATCGAGAAAGTCCTCAAGAAGAAGATCGCCGACCTCACGGAGATCAATCTTTCCAAGCTGCCGAAGGCTGAGCGGGAGCAACTGCAGCAGAAGTTCCGCAAGGGCCTCGCCGATGGCGCGCCGCCCATGCCGGCCTTCGGGAAAAAGCTCTCGAAGGGAGATCAAGAGAACGTCCTGGAATACGTCCAGAAGACGTTCATGAAGGGCGGCAGGTAGACAGCTGGATGGGAAGGCTGAATGCCGCCGGTGGTGAACGATGAACGGGGCAGGAGCACGGACCCTTGCCAGGCGCCTGATCATCGGGTTCCTCGTCGTGACCGTGCCGGGCACCGTCCTGCTCGGAGCGGTGACTCTCTACTCGATCCGGTCGCTGGTGATCGTGAACCGCCAGCTCGAACAGATCACTCTGTCGCTCCAGACCACGTGGGACCTCCACATGGCCCTCGCCCAGGCGGCAATTCCGCCGCGGGAGCATCTGCGTCGTCGCGGCCAGGCGGACCAAGCGAACTTCGATCGGCTGATCGGGCTGGCTGAGGAGAAGCTGGTTTCGTGCGCCTCCGCGGCCTGCCACGCCGCGTCACGGACGCCCAGGGAGATGGCGCGGCTCTTGAACCCCGCGATTGAGCAGCTCCGAAGCGAAGGCCGGTTGATCTTCGAGATGGCTCGCCCCGGAAAGGAGCCGAACGCCGCCCTGCACATGAACGAGATGGACCGCCTGGTCTCCACCACCAACGAGCAGCTCCACCGGATGTCAGCCGCCCTGCTCCTTCGGGTGGAAGCCCTCCGCCAAGAGGCGCACGCGGTGAGCCGGCAGGCCTCTGTCCTGACCGCCTCGCTGACCCTCGCCATCGTCCTCCTCGCCTGTTCGGTGGCCCTCGTGCTCGCGAAGCGGATCTCCGGTCCGGTGCAGGATCTGGTCGTGGGGACCCGCCGGGTCATGGCGGGTAACTGGGGATATCGGGTGCGAGTGAGGGATTCGGGGGAGATCGGCGAGCTGGCGGCCTCGTTTAACACCATGATGGAGGAGCTCAGGCGTTACCGTGACCAGCTCGAGGAGTACAGCCAAACTCTGGAGGAACGGGTCCGGGAGCGGACCGAGGAGCTGAAGCGAAAAGACGAGGCGCTCCTCCAGTCGGAGAAGCTCGCCTCCCTCGGCCTCCTGGCCAGCGGGGTCGCCCACGAGCTCAATAACCCGCTCACCAGCATCCTGATGAACGTGAACCTAGTGATCGAGGACGTAGGGGAGACCTCGCCCCTTTACGACGACCTGAAAAAAATCGACACGGATGCCGGCCGCTGCAAGCGGATCATTGACGATCTTCGCGCCTTCTCCCGTCGTCGGGAGCTCGAGAAGGCGCCGTGCCCCGTGCAAGTCGTGGTCGAGCAGGCGGTGCGGATGGTCGAGCACGAGCTGGATCTCCGTGGGATCCTGGTCGAGCGGGAGATCGAGACCGACCTCCCGGAGATCACCTGGGATTCCGAGCGCATGGCTCAGGTCCTCACGAATCTTTTCATCAACGCCGCCCAGGCCATGAGCCACGGCGGGCGGTTGACTGTCAGGGCTCGAAGAGAAGACGGTTGGCTCCGCCTCGAGGTTCGGGACACGGGCGTGGGAATCCCGGCTGAGCACCGCTCCCGGATCTTCGACCCCTTCTTCACGACCAAGCCGGACGGAACGGGGTTGGGTCTCTCCATCAGCTACGGCATCGTCGAGGAGCACGGCGGCCGCATCGAGGTTGAAAGCCGCACGCGGGAAGAAATCGGTCCGGATGCGGAGACCGGGACCACGGTGAGGATCGTGCTCCCCCTGGCGGAGGGAAAAGCATGACCGATCCGGTCCGCGCGCGCGTCCTGGTGGTGGACGACGAGCCGAACATCCGCGAGTCGATCAGAAGGGCCCTGGCGCGGATCGGGCACACGGTGGACGCGGCTCCGGACGCCCAGACCGCCCTGGCCAGGCTGGATCGGAGTCCGGTGGACCTGGTCCTCTGTGACATCAAGCTTCCGGGCACGGACGGGATCGAGCTTCTCGGGAAAATCAGGGAGTCTCATCCTGAAACCGTGGTCGTCATGATTACCGGCTATGCGTCCATCGAGTCGGCCGTGACCGCCATCAAGCGCGGGGCGTCGGACTACGTCCCCAAGCCCTTCAACCCGGAGCAGCTCCGGCACGTGGTCGCCAAGGCTCTGGAGCAGAAGCGGCTCCAGGAGGAGAACGTTTACCTCAAGGGGGAGCTGCGGCATCTCTTCGGAGAGCGAGTGGTGGTCGGGCAGAGTCGGGCCATGCAGCGCCTCTTCGAGGTGGCCCGGACCGTGGCGGCGACCGACTCGAGCGTGCTCATCGTGGGGGAGAGCGGCACGGGCAAGGAGGTGGTGGCGCGCTTCATCCATGCGGAGAGCCCGCGCAAGGACTCTCCCTTCGTCACCGTGAACTGCGCGGCCATCCCGCCCAATCTGCTGGAATCGGAGCTCTTCGGCCACCGCCGGGGAGCCTTCACCGGAGCGGTCTACAGCCGGCGGGGGAGCTTCGAGCTGGCCGACGGCGGCACGCTCTTCCTCGACGAAATCGGAGAGATGCCGGTGGAGATGCAGGCCAAGATCCTCCGGGCCCTGGAGGAGCGGCAGGTCAAGCGGGTCGGCTCTGAGGAGCCCATTGCCGTCAATGCCCGGATCATCGCCGCCACCAATAAGGAGCTGGAGCAGGAAATCAAGGCGGGCAAGTTCCGCGAGGACCTGTACTGGCGTCTGAACGTGGTGCAGCTCGTGGTGCCGCCCCTGCGCGAACGCCCGGAGGACGTCGTTCCCCTGGCCCGCCACTTCCTGGCCCTTTATCGACAGGAGCTGAAGAAGGCGGTCCCGGACTTTTCTGCCGAGGTCCTGGAGGCCTTCGCTCGATACGACTGGCCTGGAAATGTCCGGGAGCTCCGGAACGCCGTGGAGCGGGCGGTCATCTTCGCCGAAGCGGGGACGCCGATCCGCGTCGGCCATCTGCCCCCTCATATCCGCCAGGAGAACCCCCGGGGGCTGGCTTCTGCTTCGCGGGGCTTCCGGACTCTCCGGGAGATGGAGATTCAGTACATCCGCGAGGTCCTTGAGGCCTGCGGCGGGAACCGGACCCGGGCCGCCGAGATCCTCGGGGTCTCGCCGGTGACTCTCTGGCGGAAGCTCGGCAGGGAGAGCGCGGGCGAGGGGGAGCAAGAGCCCGCGCAGTCGGGCTGAGCAGCTGCCGGTAGTCTCGGTAGATGACTCGCGCTCAGCGGCCGGAGGGCGAGCACCGCGAGCCTCCGGTCCGCTGGAGCGCGAAGTTCGACCCCCTACGCGATCTCACGATCCACGTCCCACCGCATGACTTCATCGGGAGCTTCCGCCACCGCGTCGTGCGGCGAACTTATTCGATCACCCTGTCCGCCCGGGCGAGGAGCGAGGGGGGGATTGTGAGGCCGAGGCCTTTGGCGGTCTTGAGGTTGATGCACAGTTCGAAGCGCGCGGGCTCCTCCACGGGCAGCTCGCCGGGTTTGGCTCCTTTCAGGATCCTGTCCACGTAGGTGGCGGCGCGCCGGTACAAATCGGCCAGGTTGGCCCCGTAGGACATGAGCCCACCGGCGTCGGTGAAGTCCTGGAACGGATAAATCGCCGGCAGCCGGTGTTTCGCCATAAGGTCCACAAGGCGCGTTTGCTCAGAAAGGAAGAGCGGAGCCTCGATCAGGGTGAGAGCGCCGGTCCGATCCCGCGCCACCGCTGCGAGGGCGCGGTCCCACTCGTCGGGATCTCCCCCCACGTCTACGGTCTGTAGCTTCAGACCCACTGTCTGCGCCGCAACCTTGTTGTCTCTCAGCCAGAGATCGATGGTCGGGAAGCCGGCCAGACCCGGATGGACGGCAGCCACCCGGGAGACCCCAGGGACGACCTCTTTGAGCAGCTCCAGTCGTTTTCCGATTATCCCCAGGCTGGTGAGTGTCAACCCCGTGACGTTGCCCCCCGGCCGTTCAACACTGGCGACAACCCCGGTCACGACAGGGTACACACTGGTCGCCATCACGATGGGAATCGTCTTCGTCGCGTTCCTGGCCGCCACGGCTTGAGGCGTCGCTGGCGCCACGATGACGTCAACCTTGAGACGGACCAGTTCGGCGGCGAGGTCGGGAAGTCGTTCGATCCTCCCCTTCGCCCATCGATACTCAATCTCGATGCTCCGGCCCTCCACATAGCCGAGGTCGCGCAGCCCTTGCCGGAACGCTTCGAGGGCAGCCGAGATCGTCGAGGGAGTCCCGGGGACTCCGCCCAGCAGAAGCCCGACGCGAGGGACCTTTCCCGCCTGCTGGGCGTCGGCTCCGAACGGCGCCGCACCGATGCCGAGGGCGAGCGCGACGATTACGACGAGACCCGCTTTTGAGAGCTTCATGTTCGCCTCCGCATGCTGGCGCTCAGGCCTTCACAATCCGCACACAGGTCTCCTTGTGCAGGGCTTGCCCCGAGAGCGGATCCGCTTTCGTCGGACGGAGCGGCGAGTCGGTTGTCCCCCGACCCCTGGCGAACCTCCCGAGCGCGGTGTGGCCGAAGCCGTGCTGGAGCCCGACGACCTCCGGATGCATCCGGCGCGTGGTCTTGACTCGCGCCTTCACCCTGCCGTAGGGGGACTCGACCCAAACAGCTTCGCCCTCCGCGATCCCCAGCCGGGCCGCCGTCGCCGGGTTGATGATCAGCGGGTTCTCGGGCTTGATCTCGACCAGCCAGGCATTGTTCTGTGTCCGCGTGTGGGTGTGGCTCGCCTCTTTCCAGTTGATGAGGTAGAGCGGATACTCGGGGGACGGCTGCCACTCGCGCGGCTCGTAGACGGGGAGCGGGTCCACCGGCTTGCCGTTCGCGTCGGTCTTCCCGCCCAGCCACTTCGAGAAGAACTCCGCCTTGCCGCTCTTCGTCATGAACCCGCGCACGGGCTTCCCTCCGACCACCGTGCCGATCCGCTTGCCTTTTTGATCCTTGGGCTTGTCATAGATGCCGGTGCCTTCGCTCGTGGGATTGCCATCGAAGAAGGCGTCCTTGAGCTGTTCAGGCTTGAGCGGTTCCGCGTACTTCTCGTAGCGCGTCCCCTTCGTATCGACCCAGACCGCGCCGGGAAGCGCCTTAAGCTCGGCGAGGGTCAGCTTCGGCGCGCCCGTCTTCAGCTCGTTGGAGAGGAAGTCTTCGTACCAGGCCGTCGGATCCCCGATCGGCTCGCCCGACAGCGGGCCGACCGTGAAGAAGTCCTTGGCGTTCTTGTCGCGGAGCGCGAGCCGGCGGCCCAGCGCCGCCACCACCTCGTACTCGGCGGGCTGGCCGAACAGCGGCTTGACGACCGGCTGGCGAAGACCGAGCACGGGCCACGTGACCCAGTGGGTGTTCAGGTCGTAGCGCTCCAGGTAGGTGGTGCCCGGCAAGACGTAGTCGGCAAGCATCGCCGTCTCGCTCAGCATCGTGTCGATGACCACCAGCGTCTCCAGCTTAGCGAGGGCCTTGGCGACGGTCTGGTTGCCCGGCACCGACATCATCACGTTCTGGAAGATGATGACGCCCATCTTCGGCGCATACGGTCCCTTGCCCTCCGCCAGGTTCACGAACGACTGCGTGTAGACGCCGGAGCCGTGGCCCAGCGGGTACTTCGGCAGCTCGTCAAAGCGCGGCTGCTTGAGCGTCGCGCCTGCTGTCGCGTCGGGCTCGACGGCGGCGTGCTTGTTCCCGCGCTTGTCCGGGATGAGCATGGTCCCCGGCCGGTCGTAGGCGCCGATCAGCGAGTTGAGAAGCGCGATGGCCCGCCCCCCCTGGACGCCGTTGGAGTGCTGACCGGGGCCGCTCCAGACGTCCGCGAGCGCGGGCTTCGTCGTCGCGAACTCCCGGGCGATCCGTTCGATGGTCTTGGCTTTGACGGACGTGATCTGCTCCGCCCAGGCCGGCGTCTTGTCCTTGACGTAGGCCGCGTACGCGTCGAAGCCCGTCGTCCACCTCGACACGAACTCCGTGTCGTAGAGCCCCTCCCTGACGATGACGTGACCCATCGCCAGGGCGAGGGCTCCGTCCGTGGCGGGCCGAATGGCCACCCACTCGTGCGCTTTGGCGGCGGTGTCCGAGAGATACGGGTCAACGACGACGAGCCTCGCGCCCTTCTCCAGCGCCCGGGTGAGGATCCGCGGCAGGTACACCCACTTGATGGCGGAGGTCGGGTTCCAGCCGAAGAGCAGGATATACCTCGACTGGATGAAGTCGGCGAGGGGCCGCCCATCCCCCATCACCGTGGCGAAGGAGGCCTTGCGTGCGACGTCGCAGAGGTTGGAATGGTTGGAGTAATTGGGCGTGCCGTACAGCTTGCAGAAGTCCTGCTGGATGTGGGTGAACGAGTGATCCTCGCTGAACCAGATGAGCTTGTGGGCTTCGCCGGCCTCGCGAAGCGCCTTCAGCTTCGCGGCAATCTCGTCGAGCGCCTGCTCCCAGGAAATCTCGGTCCACCTCGGGTCGGCGCCGAGCGATTTCTCGGGGTTCGTCCGCTTCAACGGGCTCCGTAGCCGGTCAGGATCGTAGAGTTGCTGGATCCCGGCGTTGCCCTTCGGGCACAGGGCTCCGCCTTCAGCGCACCCGTACCGCTCCGTGTAGCCGGCGAAGAAGTCTGCCGAGATGTTCGAGTAGTTGTTCGGGTTCCAGTGGTTCGGCTCGATCTTCTCGACCACCCCGTTGACCACGTGGACCATGATCCCGGACTGGCCGCCGCACATGTTGCAGCAGGAGGGGATCCACTCTCCCGCCTCGCGCCCCCACTGCTCCGCGCCGGCCGTGTCCATGAAGAGAACGTGCTCCGTCGAGCCGAGGGTCGCCCGCCCGGACACCGCCATGCCGGTCGCCGTCACGGCGGCCACCGCGCCCGCGCCCTTGAGGAACACGCGGCGGCCGATCTTCGGGTCAAACTCGTACATGGCCGGCCTCCTCCTCCTTCGGGAGCAGCAGCTCTCCGAAGCCGAAGAGCAACAACCCGAGCCCCACCACGCCGACGATCACCAGCCATTCGGTGGCGCTCGGGACGTAGTACGTCGTCATTCGCGCCGACGCGATCGCCTCTGACAGGCCGCGGATCTCTTCGGCGGCCAAACCCGGGATCACGATGTTCAGGCGCACTCCGAGGAAGCCGGCCGCGATCAGGAGCCCCGCCAGGGAGACCCAGCGGGGATCCCTCCCGGTCGGGAGCACCAGGAGCACAATGGGAACGAGCGTGCCGAGCACGAGCTGCCACCACCAGAAGACCCACCAGAAGGGACCGCCGATGGCGAGCCGCAGGCTCTCGGTGTGGCCCGGGATGCCGCCGTAGAAGGCCACCAGCATCTCCGAGACCTGAAAGAGCACGTCCAGCAGCAGGAGGCCCAGCACCATCCGGCCGAGGGCAATCACCGTATCGCGGTTGCGCTGCCAGCCGTCCTGGAAGATGGCGGCGATGACCGTGAGAAGGGCGCCACCGCTCGCCAGCGCGGAGACGAGAAAGATGATGGGAAACATCCCGCTGTGCCAGGCGGGCCGCGCCGCCACGACGCCGAAGAGGGCCCCGACACCCCCGTGGAACATGATCGCCACCGGAACCCCGATCGTCGCCAGGGCGCGCACGATCCAGCGATCCCGCGCGCGCGCGGCCTCCGATTGATCCCGCGAGCCGAGCGCGAGGAGCCGGTAGACCATTCCCTTGGGCCCCGGGGCCCGCCCGCCGGCCACGAGGTCGGCGCGGAGGAGGAACCACAATTCGGTGACGAGCAGGATGACATAGGCCGAGTAGAGCCAGATCATCCAGGCCATGGGCGACTTGAAGTTGGCGTAGGCGATCACGTGCCAGGCGCGGAACATGTGGCCGAGGTCCGCCCAGATGGAGATCAGCGCCAGGAGGAGCGTGACGACGGCGGTGAAGACCGCGAGGCGCCCGATCCGCTCGAAGCGCTTCATGTTGAAGACATACACCAGGGAGGAAATGAGGAACGATCCCGCCGAGAGCCCGATGAAGTAGATGTAGGCCGCGACCCACAGGCCCCACGTGACGACGCTCCCGTAGTTGGCGCTCACGTGCCCGTACAGGAAGCGGTCCCGCCAGCCGATGAGCCCGAGGGCGAAGAAGACCAGGCCGCTGATCCAGAACAGGCGCTTCAATGATCTGGGGTCCATGGGCATCCTCAGAGCAGGTAGTGAACGTTAGGTTCGGTGCCAAGCTCTTCCTTGAGGCGCACGCCGTGCCGCTCGCTCAAGAGGCGCGCGACCTCGCTCTCGGGATCGTTGAAGTCGCCGAAGAAGATCGCCCGGCCCGTGCACGTCTTCGCGCAGGCCGGCCAGCGCCCGGCCGCCTGGTCGTAGCGCCCACCGGCATCCTGCAGGTGGACGCAGAGGGTGCACTTGCGAACGTTACCGACCGGGGAGGTGTCGGCCGCGCGCTTGCGGAACTGGCGGTACTCGGGCGAGGGTACCCGGGCATAGGCGGTCTTCTCGGCGACCGAGGGGTAGTTCTCGCCGAAATCGAAGAAGCGCGCGCCGTAGGGGCACGCCGTGATGCAGTAGCGGCAGCCGATGCAGCGGTCATAGTCGATGACGACGATCCCGTCCTGCTCCCGCTTGAACGTGGCCGACACCGGGCACACGTCTACGCACGGCGGGCGCTCACAGTGGAAGCAGGGTTTGGTCATGAAGAGCGGCTTGTCGTTCGGGCCGGTAGGAAGCGCGTGTTCGACGACCACCGTATAGGCGACGCCCGGCGGCGTCTTGTTCTCGGCCTTGCAGGCCACGACGCACGCCTTGCAGCCCACGCAGCGGCGCGTGTCGATCACCATGCCGTAGCGGAACTTGCGCCTGGTCCGCGCGGGGCTCTCGGCCATCGCCGGGCTCGCTGCGAGCGCAGGCGTCGGAGATGCGAGACCGGCGCCGAGCGCCGTCGCGAGCGCCCCCGCCCCGACGCCGAGGAGGCGCTGGACCAGTTCCCGGCGCGAGAGGGCTCGGGGAGGACTGGCTTCGGTTACAGATGTCATGGGCAGTCTCCCTGCAGGGGTGGTTGCCTCCGTCAGAAGCTGAACCATGTGATCAGCTCGATCTTGTTGTTCTCGTTCTCGCGGCTCTCAGAGCCCCCCGCGAGATTGACGCTCCGGAAGTCGGTATTGGTGTGGTTATAGGAAATGGCGAAGGTGAACGGGCCGGGCGTCCACCAGAGGCTGACCTCGGACTGTTTGTTGTTGACCCGGAAGAAGTTCTTGGTCAGGGCGCCGGCCACCACAGGCCGATCGTTGTCCAGGGCGAACTGGGCACCGCCGGCCCACCGGATGCTGAGGGTGTCGGTGAGGTAGAACTGGGGGTTGATGAACCCGCCGGCGCTCTGCGCCGAGACCAGCTTGCCGTCGTCGTCAATGATGATCCGGCGGTCGAACCCGGCGTCGAGGTGCCGGGCCTCGCCGCGCGTCCAGAGGCCGCCGCCCTTCAGGCGGAACGTCAGGGCACGCCCCGTCTTGTTGAACCCGATGCGGTCCAGAGTGAAGGTGCCCCAGGCGGTCTGGTTGGTGAAGTGGCGCTCGACAAAGTTGGTCTGGGCGTTGGTGTTGAGCGTGTTCGTCCCCGCGGTGAAGCGGTCCTCGGTCTCGCCCCACGTGGTACGAACGTAGATCTGGCTGGCTCCGATCCCAAAGTCCCGACCGATGCGGCCGGCCTCGAGACCGATGCCGCCACTCACGGCGGGGAAGCCGCTCAGGTCCCCCGCTCCCAGGTCCGCCGTCCCGCCGAGCGCTTCGTTGTTGAAGAAGGGGCGCTCGAAGCCGATCGAGCCGAGGAGTCGGATGTTGGACGTCAGCGGGTACCTGTGGATCAGCTCGATGCGGGGGTTGCGCCGCTCGATGGCCCCCAGGCCGGTGTGCATCGAATTGAAGTCCACAGTGTCGGGGGTATTGTCAGCGAAGCTCGTCGTCTGGCCGAGGGTGAGGACGAGCTCGTCACCCTTGGTCAGGAGGTCATCAAAGCTCCAGCGGGCGAAGGCGTGACGGAGTCGGGGGTTGTTGTTGACGGCGCCGCCCTCCCCGGCGCTGAACTGGCGCTCAAAGTCCATCTCGAAAAAGCCCTGGGTCTTACCTCCGAGGGTCTCCGGCCCCTGAATCGCGAGGTTGAGCCGGCTGCGGCCCGCGAAGGCACGGAAGCTGTCGCGGTCAGCGTTGTTGCCGCCGCCGGGGAGTGACGGATCCGGTAAGAGGGCCGTCGACACGGACTCCCCCACCGGGGTGTCGTTGCGCTGGATGTGGAGACGAAGGGAGCCGCCCAGCCGGATCTTGAGCTTGTCGCTCGTGTAGACGTTGCCCTGGATGTCCTTGCCGAGCGGGTTTCGGTCCTGGTCGGCTCCCTGCTTGCGACCGGCCTGGAGGTCAAAGAACTGGGCGGCCCGTTCCTCCTGCCTTTGGAGAGAGACCTGCTGGCGCTCCACCTGCTCCTTGAGCATCCGGACGGCTCGCTCGCGCTCCTCCTGTGCCTGTCGTTCCCGCGCGCGCTCGGCCTCCCGCTGCTCGATCACGCGCTTCAGGGACTCGATCTGCTCGCGGGTTGACCGCTCGAGCTCTAGGATGCGTTGCCTGAGCTCCTCCACGCTCTGAGCTGGGACCTCGGAGGCACCCAGGCTCGCAAAAAGGAGCGCAGCGATCGCGATTGCCGAACACCACCGTCTGCTTCGCATAGCCTGCGCCCTCCACGCGCCATCGAACTCTCTGCTCCGGCACCAGCTCCCCACGAGAACACGGGCGCGCGGGACCCTCAGGGCAAGAATGTCCGTAATGCGGTTGATCATTTTCCCGAACGCCCTGATCGTTTTACGTGCCTCATTTCTTTCGCACAGCTTGATCGGTGCGCGGGGCGGGTGTAAATGGAGCAAGCGCCTCATTTTTCTGCTCCGACTCAGCCAGGACTGTACAGGGTTGGCAATCCGGCAAACGCCTCATTTTCGCGAGGCAGTGTCACTAGCAGTTCGTGGCGCAAGAATCGGACAACGAGCCCCCGTCGCGTTACATTCTGCAGATCGCCTTTCGTTCTGAAACGCCGGTCTCCGCTTGTCTTCTTAAAGGGTTCAGTCCTCTCACTGCAGTTTGCAATCTCCCCATCCTTTCCCTGCCCAACGCCCTGCTAGATCTCGATAAACATTCTCTGTCTTTTCGCCGGGTTCCAGCTCCACGGCTTCAGATACCCCTGGCGCCAGGCTTGCCCTATGAGAAGGCGGAGGCTAAGGACGATGGTTCCGAGCGAAACGACGGGGCAGGTTGGGCAGCGCGGGTTCGCCCTCAGATCGGTCCAGCGACCCGACGCGCGGGTGAGCGTCCTCTACCAGCACGGGGATCTGGAGGTGATGGCGGTGGAGGTCGAGGCTCGAGCCTCCCTGACCGAGCCGTCCCTCTGGGTAGGGTCGTCGTGGCATCTGGTCGTGGAGGGACAGGCGATCTTCCAGCAGAAGAACCGAAGGTGGGAGCTGCTCCCGGAGGAGTCCCTCTGCCTGAAGGCCCCTGCCCCCTATACCATCGTGAACTCGGCACCGGGCCGGCTCAGGCTCCTAACGCTCGTCTTC
>JACQWB010000257.1 GCA_016209385.1 Candidatus Rokuibacteriota bacterium | reverse complement strand
CCGCCCCAGACTCCGATGATGAAGTACATGGGGATCAGCATGGCCTCCCAGAAGATGTAGAAGAGGAAGAGGTCCAGGCTGACGAAGACTCCGAGCATCCCCGTCTCCAGGAGCAGCATCGTGACGGCGAACTCCTTGAGCTTGACCTCCACGGCCCGCCAGGAAGAGAGGAGCGCCAGCGGCGAGAGGAAGGCGGTGAGGAGCACGAGGAGGAGGCTGATCCCGTCGACCCCGAGGTGGTAGGCGATGCCGAACGTGGGCATCCACGCGAGCCGCTCCTCGAACTGGTAGCCTGGATTCCGCAGATCGAAATCGGCGTAGAGCGCCAGCGAGACCACGAACGTGGCGATGGCGACGAGGAGGGCCACCCAGCGGATCAGGGCGTCGCGCCGCGGCAGAGCGACCACCACCGCGGCCCCCGCGGCGGGGAGGAACGTCAGCACGGTGAGCAGGGGCGCCGACATCGGAGGTCCCTTCGCGCCGGTTACCTCGCCAGGAGGAAGCCGACGATGGCCACGGCCCCCAGGAGCATGGTCAGGGCGTAGTTCGCCACGTAGCCGGTCTGGATCCGCCTCATCCCGGAGGCCCAGGCGACCACGACGCGCCCCACGCCGTTCACGATGCCATCGATGAAGCCCAAGTCGAAGACGCGGGCGCAGAAGTCCGCCAGGCCGACCAGCGGCCGCACGAAGAGGAGCACGTAGAGCTCGTCGACGTAATACTTGCGGAGGAGCAGCGCGTGGAGCGGGTTCCCGGGCCGACCGATCGCATCGACCCGCACGGGACGGCTCCCGTATACGAGCCAGGCGAGGATCACCCCCGCGAGCGCCAGCAGGCTCGACAGCGCCATCAGGAGGACGGCGGAGGGCCCACCGTGGCCGCCTTCGCCGTGGAGCGGGAAGACCGGAGCGAGGAAGCGGGCGAACACCGTGCCGTAGGCGAAGGGAATCCCCACCGCCAACCCGGTGACCACGGTGAGGAAGGCCAGGACGCCCAGCGGGAGGGTCATGACCAGCGGCGACTCGTGGACGTGGTGGGCGACCTCCCGCGGTATCCGCGACGGCGTGAAGAAGGCGAGAACGACGAGACGCGAGGTGTAGAAGGCCGTGAGCAGGACCCCGAGCAGGAGCAGGGCCCAGAGCCAGAGCCGGTCCGCGCCGTACACGGACGTGAGGATCTCGTCCTTGGAGAAGAACCCGGCGAGGCCCGGGATACCGGCGAGCCCCGCCGCCCCGACGACGAACGTGATCGTGGTCACGGGCACCCGCGGGGCGAGACCCCCCATCCTTCTCAGGTCCTGCTCTCCCTTGAGCGCGTGGATGACGCTTCCGGCGCCGAGGAAGAGCAGCGCCTTGAAGAAGGCATGGGTCACCAGGTGGAAAATCCCCGCGGCATACGCGCCGACGCCGACCCCGACGAACATGTAGCCGAGCTGGCTGATCGTCGAGTAGGCAAGGACGCGCTTGATGTCGGTCTGGACGAGCGCGATGGAGGCGGCGAAGAGCGCCGTCAGGCCGCCGACCCAGGCCACCACCTCGAGGGCGACCCCGGAGCGCTCGAAGAGGGCGTGGCTCCGCGCCACCATGTAGACGCCCGCCGTCACCATGGTGGCCGCGTGGATCAGCGCCGACACCGGCGTGGGCCCCTCCATCGCATCGGGGAGCCAGGTGTGGAGCGGGAGCTGGGCCGACTTGCCGCAGGCCCCCATGAACAGGAGGAGCGCGATGACCGTCGCGGTCTCGGGGGGCAGGCTGGCCGCCTTCTCGAAAACCTCCGGGTAGTCCAGCGTGCCCATCACGACCCAGAGGTACATGACCCCGAGGCCGAAGCCGAAGTCTCCCACCCGGTTGACGATGAAGGCCTTCTTCCCGGCGTCGGCCGCCGCCTGGCGCCGGTACCAGAAACCGATCAGGAGGTAGGAGCAGAGCCCGACCGCCTCCCAGAACACGTACAGGAGGAGAAAATTCCCGGCGAGCACCAGCATCACCATCGAAAAGACGAACAGGTTCAGGTAGGCGAAGTAGCGGGCGTAGCCCGGGTCGCCGTGCATGTAGCCCGCCGAGTAGAGGTGGATCAGGAAGCTCACACCCGTCACGACCAGCAGCATGACCGCGGAGAGCTGGTCGACGTGGGCCGTGACGGCGGTGCGGAACTCCCCGGCGACGATCCACGGGAAGAGGTCGCCCGTGTAGGTCTCGCCGTCGAGGACCCGCACGAAGAGGACGTAAGCGGCGAGGAATGAGGCTCCGGTGGCGGGCACTGCGACCCAGTGGGCGCGCGCACCGATGACCCGTCCCAAGAGCGCGTTGACGAGAGTCCCGACGAGGGGGAAGAGGGGAATCAGCCAGACGTTCTGCGACACCCCGCAACTCTACAGGCTCCACCTGGGGGTGTCAAGCCGCGCCCCGCCTGAGGCGCGCGCAAAGAGACTGGAGCGGCTCTCGCAAATGGTGTAAGAAGAGGACATGGAGCGGCGGGCCAAGTATTCCGTCGGGCTCACCGCGGCACTGGCCGGCTACAGCCTGGTCCTGCTGCTCAAGGTCGTGGCCTGGTGGGTCACGGGCCTGTTCGCGCTCCTCGCAGAGGCCCTTCATACGCTCTCGGACCTGGCCATCTCCAGCTTCCTCCTTATCGCCGACCGCTTCTCCCGGCGCCCTGCCGATACCAGGTACCGCTACGGGTACGGGCGCGCCCAGCACGTCGCGGCGCTCACCGCCGCGACCCTCTTCATCTCCTTCACGAGCTTCCGGCTGGTCGAGGAGGCCGTCACCCGGATCTTCAGGCCTCCCACCCCCGCCTACAGCCACCTCGAGCTGGCGATCGGGGCCCTCGTGATCTCGATGGCGGTGAGCCTGATCCCGCTCGCGCTCCTCGCCGTCCAGCGCCGGCGCGGTCCCGCCGCGCGGGCCCAGCTCCTCGAGTGCCTGAACGACGAGCTGGGGCTCCTGGCGGCGCTGGTCGGCGCCATCTTCGTCGCGCGGGGGAGCTACCTCGCCGACCCCATCGCCTCGCTAGTGGTCGGCGGGCTCATCGCCGCCAACGCCGTCGGGCTGTTCAGGGACAACGCGCGCATCCTGATGGGGCGCGCTCCCGGGCGCGAGTTCTTCGAGGAGATCGAGCGGCTGGCGCGCGGCGTCCCGGCGGTGAGGGCGGTCCACGACCTGAGGGCCGAGCACGTGGGGCCCGAGACCATCCACCTCACGATCCACGTGGAGGTGGAGCCCACGATGACGGTGGCGGACGGCGAAGAAGTCGCCAAGGCCGTGCGGGACGCCATCATGTCAGAAACCCGCGTCGGCTACTGCGTCGTCCACGTGGACCCGGTCGGCGCCCCGCCGGAGCCCGGCGAGTTTCCGTACTGAGCGCCCGGCCTTCCGGGAGGCAATTATGCCCTCGGCGCGCGACCCTGAAAAAGCCTCCCACGCGCTCGTTGGCCATCGGGACGGCGTATGTGGACTTTCGCCTGCCCGTGCTCCCCCGCACAGGATCTACTGCAGCCATGAAAATCCGGACCGACGTCTCGACGCCGCTGGACTGTGCAAGAGGAGGGTGCGCATGCCGACGTATATCAGCTTGATCAACTACAGCGACCAGGGGATTCGGAACATCAAGGACTCGCCCAAGCGCCTGGACGCCGCGAAGAAGCTCCTCAAGGACATGGGCGGCGAGCTGAAGGAGTTCTACCTCACGCTGGGGAGCTACGACATCGTCGTTGTTGCCGAGGCCCCGAGCGACGAGGCGATCGCCAGGTTTGTCCTCGCGGTCTCCTCCCTCGGAAACGTCCGGACGACCACCCTCAAGGCCTTCCCCGAGGCCGAGTACCGGAAGATCGTTGCCGGGCTTCCCTGAGCCGCGCGCGAACCGACTGTCGGAGGGCGGCTAGCAGATTTTAAACACCTTCAAGGCCGACACGGCCCAAGGGCGAGGAGAACCTTGGGTGAGGCGGTGGATCAGTGTGCCGTGGCCGATGACTGCCAAGATGACAGACAAAGTGGCAGGACTCGCGTCCAGATCCGCCGGGGATGAGGGTGAGCAACTTCTCTTCGCCCTCCCGTACGATCGGCCGGAAGGTCAAGGTCTGTCTGCACATCCGGCTCAATCTCCTAAACTCAGCGAAATTATGTCGCTCGAATTTCCAGACAGCAGCGCTCTCCTCTGATCGGCCCGATTGCCAGGCCCGCAGGGAGCAGGACAGATCCGCGCCACGACCAGGCAGTGCTGGACCCTGTCAGCTCAAGGAAACAGCCTCTTGGACTTCTTGGCAGTTCCTCGGATAACCCTGCTCGACTGAGACGGCAGACCCGTGGGGGATTCTCTCGAAGCGGGGTTCGAGAGCCCTGGCATATTTCTTGAACAGAGGGCGTATGCTACGCGACCGACTGGGCGCCTTCTCTGGCGCTAACGAGGCGGGACCACTATCAAGGTTCCCGACCGGGAACCCGGTTGCCTTCAGAGTGTGGTCTACCTTTGTCGTTCTGTGAGGCTCGTCATCAGAGGGGAGGAGGTGAGCCATGGGGTAGGTAACAAAAAGGTCCTGGTGGTCGATGACGACGAAGAGATCCTCGACCTGATCGCCGAGTTTATCCCGAGGCTGGGCTGCGAGGTTCTGCGGGCCCGTGATGGGGAGGAGGCTCTTCAGATCTTCCGAGCGGAGGGCCCTCCGCTCGTCCTCGCTGACCTGTGGATGCCCACGATGGATGGCCTCACCCTCATGAAAGCTGTCAAAGAGGCAAGTCCAGGAACCGAGATCCTGATCCTCACCGCTCACGCTGATCTTGATTCCGCCATCGAGGCAGTCCGGCAGGGCGCCTTTGATTATCTCCTGAAGCCCTTCGCCTTGGAGGCTCTAGGCCGCAGAGTGAATCAGGCGCTGGAGCGCCACCGGCTTGTGTCGGAAAAGGAGGCCCTGCTCGAGGAGCTGGAGGAGCGAGTCAAGGCCAGGACTGCGGCGCTGGTTGAAAGCCAACGGCAGCTCCGCGCGGTCTTCAACGGGATCAGAGATTCCCTCGTCATCGTCGATCAGACCTTCACGATCATCGCCGCCAACGAGGGGGCCGCTACCCTCTCCGGCACACCGGCGGACACCCTCATCGGCCGGAAGTGTTACCGTGAGCTGTGCCGCCGCGAAGAGATCTGCGAGGGGTGCCCGCTCCTTGAGACGCTCGCCACCGGTCGGGCCGCCTCGGCGTCCATGTCACGGCGGAATCGCGATGGGAGCTGTAGCTATCTGGAGGTCTCCGGCTACCCGCTGGCTGACGCGGGGAAGCGGCCGACGGAGGCTGTCGAGCACATCAGAGACGTCACGGAAAAAATCCACCAGGCGCGCGACCTGCACAACTCAGAAAAGCTTGCCGCCGTGGGCCAGTTCGCGGCTGGACTCGCCCATGAGCTCGGCAATGCGCTGGCTATCATCGGGAGCTCGGCGCAGTTCCTGCTCGGGTACCCCGGCGACCGGCGGCGGGCGAGCCGGGACTATCTTGAGGTGATCCACCGGAACGTGGCGGCGGCCGATCGCACGATCCGGGAGCTCCTGGCCTTTGCCCGGCCACGGGAGCCTTTCTTGAGGGCCATGGATGTGACCGAGTCTCTGGATCGAGCGTGCTTTCTCCTCAGAGGGAAGTTCGCGAAGCATGGCGTGGAGGTCGTGCAGCAGTATGCCCCTGCCCTCCCTCGTATTGAGGGCGATCCGGAGCAACTCCAGCAGGTCTTCCTCAACCTCCTCCTCAACGCTGTCCAGGCGATGGATGACGGCGGAACGATCACGGTCAGGATCGTCTTCGATCCCCCGGAATGGGTTCGGGTAGAACTGATGGACACCGGCCGGGGCATCCCGGGGGAGCATCTCGACCGCATCTTCGACCCCTTCTTCACCACCCGGGAGCAGGGCACAGGGTTGGGCCTTTCTATCGCCCACCGTCACGTGGAGGCCCACCGGGGCAGGTTGACTGTGGAGACCCAGGAAGGGCGGGGAACCCGCTTCACCATGCTTCTGCCGGCCAAGACCCCCCAGAGCGTTCGGGCCGGGGCGGGATGACGGAGCTCGGGATGCCCAAAGTCTTGGTTGTGGATGACGAGCCCGACATGCGCTGGCTCCTGACGAGCGTGCTTCGAGATCAAGACTTCGAGGTGGCCACAGCGGAAGACGGCCAGGCTGCCCTGGAGCAGATTTCGCGCGAGCCCCCGGACGTCGTCCTCCTGGATCTCAAGATGCCGGGGCTCGATGGCCTCCAGGTTCTGGAGCGGGCGAACGCGGCGGACCCCCACATGCCCGTCGTGATCGTCACAGCCTATGGGGATCTGCCCTCCGCCGTCCAGGCCATGCGGCTTGGCGCCTACGACTACCTCACTAAGCCCTTTGACCACGACGAGATCCTCTTCACCGTCAGGAGGGCGCTGGAAAAGAGAGAGCTGGAGGCAACGCGCCTCACGGCCGCCAAGGTCGCCACTCTCCTGGAGGCCGCGCGCGCCCTGAGCCATGAGATTAACAACCCCCTGGCCGCCATCCTTGGCCATGCCCAGATGCTGGAGAAAGAGCTCAGGGAACCGAAGGCTGCCGAGAGAGTAAAGGTCATCATCCGGCGCGGTGAGCGAATCGCCCGGGTGCTCCAGCGGCTTTCCTCTATCGTCGAGCCCGTTGCCACGTTCCAGCCGGGGGTCGGACCGATGCTGGATCTCGTGAGGTCGAGAACCGACCGAGGGGAGTCCACCGAAAATGGCGAGGATACTGGTCGTAGATGACGAGCCTGACATGCGCTGGCTCCTGGCCGGGGTCCTCCAGGCGGAGGGCCTCGAGGTGGTCACAGCGGAGGACGGCCAGGCCGCCCTGGACCGGGTCATGGCGGATGCTCCCGCCACCGTAATTCTGGACCTCAGGATGCCAGGGCTCGACGGAATGTCGGCCCTCGGGAAACTCAAGACGATCGCCCCCCAAGTGCCGGTGATCATGCTCACCGCCTACGGGGACATCCCCACAGCCGTCCAGGCCATGCGACTTGGCGCCTACGATTACCTCACCAAGCCATTTCACAACGATGACATCGTCCTCACCGTGCGGCGGGCCCTCGAGCGGCAGGCGCTGCTAGCCGAGGTGGAGGAGCTCAGGAGTCAACTCGGAGAGGGCGGCGGCTCCCTCAGCGAGCATATGGGCCCGAGCCAGGAGATCCAGAAGGTCATCCGGCACATCACGCAGGTGGCCAGCTCCACCTTCACCGTCCTTATCCAGGGGGAGACGGGTACGGGGAAGGAGCTGGTGGCCCGGGCTATCCACCAGCAGAGCGCCCGGTGCGAGAAGCCCTTTATCGCCCTGGACTGCGGCGCGATTCCCGAGACCCTGATCGAATCAGAGCTGTTCGGCTACGAGAAAGGCGCCTTCACCGGCGCAGACCGGCGCAAGGAGGGCCACTTTCAGCTCGCCGAGGGGGGAAGCCTCTTCCTGGACGAGATCACCAACCTCCCCTTAACTACCCAGGCGAAGCTCCTGCGGGTGTTGCAGGAGCGAGAGGTGCAGCTCCTGGGCGGCAAGCGCGCGGTCCCGGTCAACGTGCGGATCATCGCTGCCTCCAATGTCCCGCTGGAGACAGAGATGCGGGCGGGCCGGTTCAGGCACGACCTCTACTACCGCCTGAACGAGTTCACCATCGCCCTCCCGCCCCTCAGGGAGCGGCAAGAGGACATCCTCTACTTGGCCAAGCGCTTTCTGGAAGAAGCCAGTATGGAGCTAAAGCGGCCCGTCCGCGGGATCTCAGAGGAGGCGGCCCCCCTTCTTCTCCGGCATCCCTGGCCGGGCAATGCCAGGGAACTCAGGAACGTCATTCGCCAGGCCGTGCTCCTGAGTCCGGACCTCATTCGGCCGGAGCACCTGGCGGCCCTGGGTCCCGGAGGCGCCCGGGCGCCGTTAGCCGAGGAGCCGCGCTCGGGATCGGCGGGTCTTTCTCTGAGAGAGGCGAGCGAAAAGGCCGCCGCTGAGGCGGAGCGGCAGGCGATCCGCCACGCCCTCCAGGCCACTCAGGGGAACAAGAGCGAGGCGGCCCGGCTCCTCAGGACCGACTACAAGACCCTGCACGTCAAGATGAAGCGCTACGGCATCCGGACCCGGGAGTTCCAGGGGTCGTAAAAAGTCGCCCGCCGTGGACCCTCCGATGATCGTTGCAGCGACACGAATGCCTCCTCCTTATCCTCATCCTCCGTGACTCTCCTGTTCCGGTTCGTCCGATAGCCGTCCCGTTCGCCCCGAGCTCGCGCTATGGCGAGCGCGCCAGAGCGGTCTCACCATAGTTCTGGCGTTCCCGCCAGAGTCCGCCTGTCTGCCAACAGGCGGGCCTCCATAGTCCCTCGCGTCATTCAGTTCCAGCGAGTTTCCCTTCCACCTTCCCTTTTCTCCCCCATGCTTTTCCCCTCCGAACTCTCTCCCGAGCGCGTGGCATAACACTTGCTCTTTTCCTTTGTGCTTGATCGAGACACAGCGTCCCCAAAGAGTCATTGCGGGGGGCCCTGTGCACCGTGCATGAAGGAAAAGACGATCACCGTAAAGAAGAAAAGCTGGGCCCTCGGTGAGCTGGTCGTCCCGGACTCGGGCGGGCGGAACTTCCAGACGGATATCCTCGCCCATATCCCCTCCTCCATCCTAATCCTCGACCCCAGCCTCAGGGTGACCTTCGCCAACCGGAACTTCCTCGTCAAATCGCGGAAGGAAGAGGGGGAGGTGCTGGGGAAGCGGATCAGCGACGTCTTCCCTCCCGTGATCCTCTACTACACCGACCTGGAGGAGCGGCTCCGGAAGGTCTGTCAGACCGGCAGGCCATTCGAGGGCGGGGAGATGGAGTACCGAGCCCCGGGGCTGGCCGCCCGCGTCTACTTCTACAGCCTGACTCCCTTGAAGGATCAGGACGGACGGGTCGAGAGCGTGATGCTCTTCATGGACGACGTGACAGAGAAGAAGAGCCTGGGCGAGCGGGTCAGGCAGGTCGAGCGCCACCTGGCCAGCGTGGTGCAGAGTGCCAACGACCCCATCGTCTCCCTGGACGCGGCCGGCGCGGTAATGACCTGGAACAGCGCCGCGGAGCGCATCCTGGGGTTCTCGAGCCAGGAGCTGGTGACGAGACAGTTCGCTGATCTTTTCTCCGAGGCCGACCGGCCCCACCTCCAGGTTCTCGTCACCGAGCTCGCCCGGGAGGGAACGGTCCAGGAGATAGAGACGGGGATGAAGGCGAAAGCCGGCCAGGAGCTCCTCGTCTCCTGGCGCTTCTCAGCTATGCGGGAGGAGGGAGGGCGGGTGGTGGCCTTAGTCGGGGTGGGGCGGGACCTGACGGAGAAGCGGCGGCTTGCGCTTCAACTGGTCCAGTCGGCCAAGATGGCCGCCCTCGGCGAGATGGCCGGCGGCATCGCCCACGAGATCCGTAACCCCCTGGCCATCACTTCCTCCGCCGCCCAGATCCTCCTCAAGAAGGGGGATGATCGTGATCTCAGGCAGGAGTGCGCCGGGAAGATCCGGAACGCCGCCAACCGGGCCGCGGCCATCATCGAGAGCCTCCTCCGGTTCTCCCGGCCGTCGGCGGGGCTCGTCGAGCGGGTCGATATCAACAGCGCCATCGAAGACACCCTTGGGCTGGTCGGCCACCAGATCTCCCTTCAGTCCATCGGGATACAAAAACGCCTGGCTCCGGGGCTCCCGAGCGTGAGGGGCAACAAGAACCAGCTCCAGCAGGTCCTCATGAACCTCATCCTCAACGCCTACAACGCCATGCCCGAGGGGGGGCGGTTCACCATCGAGAGCCGACTTGCGACGAACCACCATCAAGAGTGGATCGAGGTCAGGTTTGCCGACACCGGGTCCGGCATCCCCGAAGAGCACCTCTCCCGCATCTTCGACCCCTTCTTCACCACCATGCCGGTGGGAAAGGGAACGGGGCTGGGCCTCTCCATCGCCTACAGCATTGTCCAGCAGCACGGGGGCACCATCCGCGCGGAGAGTGAGGCGGGGAAGGGCTCCACGTTCACGGTCACCCTGCCGGCGGAGAGGCCAGATGCTTGAGATCCTCGTGGTGGACGACGAGATGGACATCTGCTGGGCTCTGGAGAAGGGCCTGGTAGACGAGGGGGTGCACATCACTCAGGCCCACCGGGGGGAGGACGCGATCCAGGCAGTGCGGGGGCGAAGCTTCGATGTGGCCATCATCGACGTCAAGCTCCCCGGCAAGAGCGGCATTGAAGTCTCGCGGGCCATCCGGGAGCTCGCCCCCCGGCTCCCGATCGTCATGATCTCCGGCTACCACTACGAGGAGGATCAGCCGATCCAGGAAGGGATGCGGCGGGGAGAGTACCAGGGCTTTATCAGCAAGCCCTTTGAGCTGGATGAGGTTTCGACCCTTCTGAGGCGGATTCTCAGAGAGGGCGAGGACAGCCCCTCGTCCCCTCACCCCACCCCCTCACCTTTATCCTCTCCCCCCGAGGGGGAGAGGG
>JACQWB010000256.1 GCA_016209385.1 Candidatus Rokuibacteriota bacterium | reverse complement strand
GTCAGCCGCCTCCCCTCGAGGCTCTGACGAAACTCGTAGAGGAACCGGGACTTGCCCACGCCGGGCTCGCCCACGATCCCGACCACCTGCCCCTGTCCGCGCTCGATCTGGGCCAGGAGATCGTGCAGGGCGGCCAGCTCGCGCTCCCGCCCCACGAACCGGCTGAGCGGGCGCTCACCGATCGGCTCCAGCGGTGAGCGCCGCGGCCCGACTCCCAGAACCTTATAGGCCGTGATTCGTTCGGTCTTGCCTTTGATCTGGACCGGCTCTAATGCTTCGAGGCGCACGTAGCCCCTGACGAGCCGGCGGGTGGCTTCGCTGACGAGGATGGCGTCCGGCTCAGCCAACTGCTGAAGGCGAGCGGCCAGATGCGTGGTATCCCCAATCGCCGTGTAGTCCATGCGGAGGTTGTCGCCGATCTTGCCCACGACCACGGGGCCCGTGTTGAGGCCCATGCGGAGGGCCAGGTCTTCGCCGAGCGCGGGCCGGTGCTCTTTCAAGGCGCGCTGGATGCCTAGAGCGGCCAGGACGGCGCGGCGGGCGTGATCTTCGTGCGCGAGAGGCGCGCCGAACAACGCCATGAAGCCGTCGCCCAGGAACTGGTTGATCGTCCCCTAGAATAGCGGTGGACCTCGCCGAGGGCCAGCTCAAAGAACTGGTTCAAGAGGGTGTGCATGGCCTCGGGCTGGCTCGCTGGAGGGCCCGGCATGAAGTGCCCCCGGTGCCAGCACGAAAACGCTGCAAGCCTGAAATTCTGCGGGGAGTGCGGCGCCCACCTCGCGTCGGTCTGCTCCGCATGCGGCGCGTCGAATGCTCCGGCCCAGAAGTTCTGCGGTGAATGTGGTGCGCCGCTCACCCAGCCGCCGGCGGAAAAGTTTCCCTCGCCGCAGGCCTACACCCCCCGCCACCTGGCCGAGAAGATCCTGACTTCCCGGGGCGCCCTGGAGGGCGAGCGCAAGCAGGTGACGGTCCTCTTCTGCGACCTCGCCAACTCGACGGCCCTGGCCGAGCGCCTGGCAAGCGGGTACAGGGACAGAACCGTTGGTTGACGCGATCTTAGTCTTGCGCCTACCCGAGGGTCAAGGGGGCGCGAGTCCGCCCCGAGCCATCGCAACTTCTTCCGCACATTATGCGGCGGCGTCAGGGAGGCCGATCAGGAGGCGGGCAGGACCGCGCGCGTGCTCGATGCGCTGGAGAAGATCCGTGAGAAAGTCGGGGAGGTGCTCACCCCGACCGAGCTCCTCCACGTGCTGAAGGCCCGGCTGGGCTGGGATTGGCTCAAGGGCCCGAGACGCCTGGCCAGGCTGCTGAACTGTCTCGGCCTCTTCCGCCAGCAGTGCCGGGAGGGGGCGCGGCGCCGGTGCTGCTACGTGCTCACCGCCGAGACGCTCGCCGACCTCCGGGCGAGGTGTGGCGCTCCCGCCGAGCCCGCTCCCGAGGCGTGAACCATGCTCATTTCCTCTGTTTTCGCCGCTCGATCCGGTGACACGGTGACAACCCGCATTAGTACTGGCGTGTCACCGCTTCATGCAAGTGGTGACGTCACCGGATGCAGAAGCGGTGACAACCCGCACCAATACTGGCCTGTCACCGTGTCACCGCTTCTGCCCCTGAAAACGGAGGAAAGAGGGCTCTCTTGTGAATAGCCTAGCGCCCTGGATCCTCGACTTGGTGAGCCGGCTCTCAGGCCGCGAGGAGCCCGGGCTTCCGAGGATGTTCTCGGCGAGGTTCGCCGGGGCCGCCTCCCCTGGGAGGGTCGAGGAGGGACAACGATAGGGTGGGCCGCCCGGTTGCCCTTCAAAGACTTGACGCAGTTCACGCATTGTAGGATATTTGGACCAAAATGACTAATATAGTCAAAGGAGTGCGGAGATGGCTAAAGAGGTCTCGGTCGGGGAGGCGAAGGCAAAGCTCTCGAGTTTGATCAACGCTGTCGCTTATGGAGGAGAGCGGGTTGTCATCCAGTCCCGGGGCCGGCCTAAGGCGGCGCTGGTCAGCGTGGAAGATCTCCGTCGCCTGGAGGGGGTCCGTCCCGTTCGGCCTTCCACCCCTCAACGAGCCCTCGCGCTCGCCCAGGCCGATCGGGTGAGGCAAGCCCTTGAAGGCTTCAAACTCACTGACTCGGTGGAAGAGCTGGCTCGGATAAGGGAGGAACGCCTGCGTGGTCTCCGCTGACTCCGCTCGCCCGGCGGGCGTGGTGGTTGACGCGAGCGTTGTCTTGAAGCTGCTCCTCCCCGAAGAGCGGAGCGCGGCGGTCCGTCACCTCTGGGGCCGGTGGGTTGAGCAGGAAGTGGAGGTCGTTGCTCCGTTTCTGCTCGCCTACGAGGTCATCGCGGTGCTGCGAAACAAGGTCTTTCGGCGAGAGCTTCCACCCGAGGCGGGTGAGGCCGCGTTTGTCGCCTTCCGGACCCAGGAGATCTTGCTGCTGCATCCAGACGGAATAGAGGAAACGGCGTGGAGACTCGCCAAGCAGCTGAATCTTCCTACCAGCTATGACGCGGCGTACCTGGCGTTGGCGGACCTCATGGAGTACGAGTTCTGGACAGCCGACCGCCGCTTCGCTGCCGGCGTTCGAAAGAAGTTGCCGAGAGTTCGACTGATCGGCCGCTGACCTACTCTGTCAGGGCCATGTCGATGGCGAAGCGGAAAGCAGATCTCAGCCTGTTGGCGTCCGCGGGCGGAGGACTCGACCGGGCCCCGGTCCCTCAGGAGAGATAAGCCGTCCATCGCGGATCAGCGCACGGCCGTTGACGAAGGACCAGCGGATGCCGCTGGCGCGCTGGACCAGGCGCGGCCCGCCATCGGGGAGGTCGTAGACCAGCTCGGGCTCGTGGTCCGCGATCGCGTCCGGGTCAAAGACGACGATGTCGGCGGCGAGCCCGGGGGCCAACCGCCCGCGATCGCGGATTCCGAACACGTCGGCCGGCATTGAGGTGATGCGGCGCACGGCCTCCTCGAGGGAGAGCGCCTTGCGCTCGCGCACCCAGTGGCCCAGCAGCCGGCTCGTCTGGCCGGCCTCGCAGAAGAGCGTGACGTGGGCCCCCGCGTCCGACAGGCCGAGCAGCGACCGCGGATGGGTGAAGATCTCGGCGACCGCCGCCGCGTCGGTGTTCAAGATCGCAACCGTGAACTCGGTCTTGAGGTCCTCGGCCAGGGCCAGGTCGAAGAAGGCGTCGATGACGTCCTTCCCCATGGCGGCGGCAACGTCGGTCATCGTTCGACCTACGAAGCCGGTGTGAGCGGGGTCGCGCACCGCCTTCACGCGCAGCGGGGCGGTGTCGCCCTCGAAGAGCGGCGTCCGGCCGACCGTCGCGCGGAACTCGGCGCGGAATCCCGCGTCCTGGAAGATGGCGCGCCACTCGGAGAGCGGCGCCTCGAGGACGCGGCGCCACACCGGGAAGCGGAAGAAGACGAAGGCGCCGGTGAGGTCGAACGTGGCGGTGAGGGGCGAGCAGGTTCCCTGGGGGTAGATGAGGATGCCTTCGCGGTGGAGCGCCTCGATCCGCGCGAGGATCGTGCGGTGCTCCTCCGGTTTCAGCGGGTTGTGCCGGAGCGACACCAGCGTGACGGGCCGCCGGGCCGCCCGCGCCAGCTCGACGAACCGGTCGATCTCCGCGACCCGGTCCGGGCGGGTGCCCCCGATCGTCAGCTCCAGGATCCCGCGCCTGGTCTCCCCCATCAGCGCGACGAGCCGCGTCAGCTCATCCTCGGTGGCGAGGCGGGTCGGGACGGGCCGGCCGCGGTCGCCGACATGGTTCGTGTTCGTGGAGGAGGAGAGACCGAGGGCTCCGGCCGCCATGGCCTCCCGCACGACCTCGCCCATCCGCGCGACCTCGTCGTCGGAGGCCGCCCGCTCCCAGGCCGCATCGCCCATCACGTACTGGCGGACCGCCGAGTGGCCGATGAGGGCGCCCACATTCACCCAGAGGCCGCTCCGGTCGAGGGCGTCGACGTACTCGCCGAACGTCTCGAACTCCCAGCGGATCCCCTTCCGCATCGCGTCCAGCGACATCCCCTCGACGTACTGCAGCATGCGCATGAGCGTTTCCCGGTTGTGGGGATGGCAGGGCGCGATCGTGAAGCCGCAGTTGCCGGTCACGACCGTCGTGACGCCGTGCCAGGAGGAGCAGGACGCGAGGGGGTCCCAGGTGAGCTGGGCATCGTAGTGGGTGTGGGGATCGATGAAGCCCGGCGTCACGGCGAGGCCGGTCGCGTCGATCTCCTGCCTGCCGGGCCCCGCCGCCGTGGCCACCTCGACGATCTGCCCGCCCATCACCGCGACGTCGGCCCGGCGGGCGGGAGCGCCCGTCCCGTCCACGATGAACCCACCACGGATCACCAGATCATGCGTCATTGAAGCCTCCTGCGGCCGTTCCCGTCAGTGATGGCCGCTCTGATAGACGATGCTCTCGCCGAGTTCGCCGCGCGCGATGAGCTGGCTGAGCCGCGAACGCTGGAGCTTGCCGCTGGAGGTCTTGGGCAGCGCCCGCGGCTTGGTCAGCACGACCCGGGCCGGGTGGTGGCCGCACTGGGCGTGGACGCGCTGCGCGATCTCGCGCACCAGGCGGGAGAGGGTCTCGGAGTCGGCCGTGGGCTCTCTCAGCTCGGCCACGACGTGCAGGCGCTGGGTCCCGAGCCGCTCGCTCTCGACCCCGACCGCGGCCGAGTAGCGGATGCCGGCCACCTGGTCCACCACGTCCTCGATGTCCGCCGGCACGATGTTCTCGCCCGCGACGATGATCAGGTCCTTGAGCCGGCCCGTGATGTAGAGGTAGCCCTCGGCATCGAGGAAGCCCAGGTCGCCGGTGCGGAGCCAGCCGTCGGGCATCAGGACCTGGCGGGTGGCCTCGGGGTCATTGTAGTAGCCCTGCATGACGCCCGGGCCGTTGACCACGATCTCCCCCTCCTTCCCGGCGGGGAGAACCGTCTCGCCTTCCATGATGCGGACGGAGATGCCCGGGCACGGTTGCCCGACCGAGATGAAGCGTCCCGACGAATCCAGGCGGATCGGCTCGCCGCGCGGCCAGATCGTCACGGCTAGCGTCGCCTCGGCGAGGCCGTAGCACGGCACCAGGACATCCTTCACGTTGAACTTCTCCTCGAAGGCCCTGATCGTGGAGAGCCGGACGGGCTCGGCGCCGGACAGGGCCATCTTGAGCGACGAGAGGTCCAGGCCGGTCGTGTCCTTTACGTTTCGCACGCAGTTTCGATAGCCGAAGTCAGGGGATACCGTGAGCGTCCCGCGCTCCCGGGTGATCGTCTCGAGCCACAGCCGGGGGCTGCGCAGATCCGGCGGGAGGAGGATGAGCCGCGCGCCGACGAGAGGCGGCGTGAAGCCGCAGCCGATGAGTCCCATGTCGTGGTAGAGCGGGAGCCAGCTCACCACGGTGTCGGCCGCCGTGAGGCCCGCGGCCCGCGCCATGATCTTCTTGGTCTCCACCACATTGGTGTGTGAGAGCACCACGCCGCGCGGGTGACCGGTGCTCCCCGAGGTGTACTGGACGAAGGCGATGTCCTCGGGGCGCGCCGTGGGGAACGTTGACGGCGGAGCCGCGCCCTCGAGGTCTGACGGGGTGAGGAAGTGGCGGACGTTGGCCGCGGCGGCCTTGGCGTCCTCGATGCCCGGCCTGAACCAGTCGATGGAGACGACGGCCCTCGCCTCGGAGCTCCGGAAGATGTTGGCCATTCCCTCGGGGCTCATGTTCGGGTAGAGCGGCGCGGGAATCGCCCCGAGACGGAGAATGCCGAAGAAGGTGTAGAAGAACTCGGCGCAGGTTGGATAGACGAGGCAGACCGTGTCTCCCGGGCCGATGCCGGCCTTGGCAAGGCCCCCAGCATACCGGCCGCTCAGCTCCCAGAGCTGCCCGTAGGTGACGGGCTGGTCGAGGAGCGTGAAGTAGGTCAGGTCGGGCGTGGCCGCAACCCGATGCTCCATCACCTCGGTGAGCGTTCCGGCTTCCTGCATCAGGCCTCCCAGTCGGCGATGAGCACGTTGATCTCGCGCGGGGCCACTGCGTACCGGTTCCCACAGAAGACCAGCCTGGTGCCGTCGCGCGAGAACATCGGGAAGGAGGCGAAGGAGTCGGCGTACGTCAGGCGCTCGAGCCCGGAGCCGTCCACGTTGATCAGGTAGAGCGCGAACGAGCGCCCGGTCGGATCGTGGAGGTTCGAGGAGAAGATCACCTGCCGGGAGTTCGGGTGCATGAACGGGGCGAAGTTCGCGGCGCCGTTCCGCGTGACCTGAGTGAGACCGGTCCCGTCGGCTCGCATCACAAAGATCTCGAGCGCGCGCGGCCGGACGACCCCCTGGCCGAGCAGCATCCGGTACTCGTCCAGCTCCGCCCGGGTCTCCGGGTGGGCGGACCTCAAGACGATGAAGCGCCCGTCCCAGGAGAAGAACGGGCCGCCGTCGTAGCCGGGCCTGTCGGTGAGTCGCCGCACGTTTGAGCCGTCAGCGTCCATCACGTAGAGGTCCAGGTCGCCGTCGCGGAGAGAGGTGAAGACGATCCGGCTCCCGTCCGGCGAGACCGCCCCTTCGGCGTCGTAGCCGTCGTTCTCCGTCAGCCGTCGGAGGTCTCCGCCGTCCACGTCGGCCGAGAAGATCTCGTAGCCCGGGTAGATGGGCCACACATAGCCCCGGGACCTGTCGGGCGGTGGCGGGCAGGCGCCCTTGTCGAGATGGGTGGAGGCGTAGAGGAAGCGCTTCCCGTCGGGGAAGAAGAACGAGCAGGTCGTCCGTCCTTTGCCCGTCGAGACCAGTCTCACGTCGCTGCCGTCCGCCCGCATCGGGAAGCTCTGATCGCAGCCGACGGGCGGGCGGGTGGACTGGAAGACGAGCCGGGTGCCCGTCCAGTCGAAGTAGGCCTCGGCGTTCTGGCCGCCGAAGGTGAGCTGGCGGAGGTTGGCCAGCCGGCGCTCCCGCGGGTCGGGCTGGAGCGGGGGCGCGGCCGCGCTCGCGCGTCGGGCCCGGATCAGCTCGATCAGGGCCCAGCCGGCACCGGTGACCCCGAGCTTCAGCACCGTCCTCCGGTCGAGCGCCCAGCGGAGCATCAGCGTCGCTCTTCCAGCGTGGCCTCGACCTGGCGCTCCTGCCCGTCGCGGAAGATCACCACGTCCACCCGGTCGCCCGGGCGTCTGCCGCGGAGCGCGAACGTCAGGTCGTCGAGCGTCTTCACCATCACGCCCGCGAACTTCACGATGACATCGCCGGCCTGGACCCCCGCCTTCGCGGCCGGGCTGCCCGGGCGGACCCCGCTGATCCTCACACCCGGGCGCTCGGCCTCGCCGAAGTCCGGAACGATTCCGAAGAACGGGCCGTAGCCGCCGCCCCGGGCGCGGCTCGGTGGGGCCTGGACCTTCACGTAGGCGGGTGGAGTGGCCGCGCTCGCGGCGGCGGCAACGACGCGAGCTGCGAACGTCGTCACGGTCTCCAGCCCCTGGGGATTCAGCTTCTCCCAGGTATCGGTCGGCCGATGGTAATCGCCGTGGGCTCCGGTGAAGAGGAAGAGCACGGGCCGCTCCGCGGTGTAGAAGGCCGTGTGGTCCGACGGGGAGTACGGATCGCCGCGGAGCTGGAGCGAGAGCCCGAGCCCCTGAGCGGCGTCGGTCACCAGCGCGCGGAGGCCGGTGCCGCTGTCCACGCCGGCCGCGTAGAGCTTTCCGTCGCGGAGCCGGCCGATCATGTCCAGGTTTACCATCAGGATCGTCCTTTCGAGCGGGAACGCGGGCCGCTTCACGTAGTGCGAGGACCCGAGCAGCCCCATCTCCTCGCCGGCGAACGCGACGAAGACCAGCGTCCGCGAGAGCCCGCCGGCTGCGGCGAAGGTCCGGGCGAGGGCCATCACGGCGGCCGTGCCCGAGGCGTTGTCGTCAGCGCCGGGGTGGATCGTGCCCGCCTGATCGGGAGCCAGCGAGCCCTCCCCGCCGCGCCCCAGGTGATCGTAGTGGGCGCCGATGACGATCGCCTCGTCCTTGAGCCGCGGGTCGGTGCCCGGCAGGATCCCGACGACGTTGGCTGTCGTCCCGCGCTCGCGCACCAGGTTCACCTCCAGCCTGAGCCTCGTATTGGTGACGAGAAAGGACTGGGGTGTGAGCGTCCGATCGATCCCGTCGGCGAGCTCGGCGAGCCGTTTCCCGGAGGGGGCGAGGAGATCCTCCCCTACGGCGCGCGTCAGGAAGGCGGCCACGATGCCCCACGGCTGGCTGACGCCCCGGAGCGCGGGAAGGGCTTCCGTGTCTGCCGCGGGATGCGCGACCAGGATGATCCCCAGCGCGCCGTGCTCGCGGGCGTTGATGATCTTGTGGTTCCGCTGCGAGTAGTGGTACGCCTCGGGACGCCGGAACGGGCTTCCCGGGTCCTGACTCCGCGGCTCTCGCGTGATCGCCAGCACGATCTTGTCGCGCACGTCGAGGTTCGCGTAGTCATCGTAGTGGAGATCCGGCGCGGTGATCCCGTAGCCGACGAACACAAGCTCCCCGACCGCGCTCCCGTCGGTCGAGACCGCCAGCGGCGTGAACTCGCGGCCGAGCGCCAGCGACCGGAGGGACGGGGCGAGGATGCTCAGCGCGTTGGCCGACCCGAGCCTGATGCCCGTCGGCACCTGGAAGGCTTGGAGGAACCCGCCCGCCTCACCTCCGGGTCTGAGACCGGTCTCCTGGAACACCCGGCCGATGTGACGGGCCGCCCGGTCCGCCCCCGGCGTCCCCGAGCTTCGTCCCTCCATCTCGGGGGCTGAGAGGACTTTGACCTGATCGAGGAGCCAGGCCGCCGGCGGGGCCTGCGGGCTTCCTGACTGCGAGGCCGCGGCCTGAACCAGTGCGACGGCCAGCGTGATCAGAACGGCGAGCGATCGCGGAACGGCACCCGGGCGCACGGTCGTATTGTAGAGGATTCTCACGAGCCGCGAAAGACGAGGGCTCGCGTCGGCCCCCGGTTGCGTCGCTCGTAGCCGCTACTTGGCCGGAGTGGCGAGCTGCTGCCAGAGGCTGGAGAGCCGCGCCAGGGCCGTTCCAGGCAGCGGGCCTCTGGCCACTGCGGCCGCGGCGTACTCGAGGTGGTCGAGGCTCGAGTAGCCCACCAGGAGCGTCGAGACGGTGGCCGTGCTCAACGCGAAGCGCAGGGACGCCTCGATGAGGCTCTGTACGAGACCCTCGTCCACGAGCGCGCCGAGGATCCTGGCCCGCTCCACGTCTGTCCGGTAGTCCGGGCCTGAGGCGAGGGGATCCACGCTCGGCGCTGCGATCGGGTGGCGGGCTTCGGTCGCGCTCAGCGCGCCGGCGGCCAGGACCCGGATGCCGATCACGCCCATCCGCTGCTCGCCCGCCCGATCGAGAAGGCGGCGGAAATCCTGGGCCGGGAAGCCTGGCGGGAGTTCGACACCGGCGCTTGGGTTGAGCAGGTTGTAGCACACCTGGACCGCGTGGAGCGCGCCGGCGGCGATCGCCTGGTGAAGCGCGGCCGTCTCGCCGAACCCGGTGATGCCGTAGAAACGGATCTTGCCCTGCCGCTGGAGCGCCTCGAGAGCGGGGACGACCTCGTCGAGAACCTCCCCGACGCCAAGGGCGCCGCCCCCGCGCTCGGGCGCGATGTGATTATGGAGCTGGAGGAGGTCCACGTGCTCCATGCCGAGCCGCGTGAGGCTCGCCGCCAGCGAGCGCCCGATGGCGCCCCGAACATCGCCCATGTCTGCGGAGCTAAGGCGGAATTTGGTCCCGACATAGACATCGGCCTTGAGAGCCTTCAGCGCCTGGCCCAGATGGCGTTCGGACTGGCCATCGCCGTAGGAAGGAGCCGTGTCGAAGTAGTTGATCCCCAGTTCCAGGGCTCGGGCGATCGCACGCTCTCGCTCCGCCGGCGTGCCCCTCACCATCAGGCCCCCGACGTTCCCGCACCCGAAGCCGAGGGCCGACACGCGCAGCCCTGTCTTTCCGAGGAGACGGTATTCCATTCGAGCCCTCCGATCTCCGCTGGCTGACAAGCCGGACGGGACAAGCAGTGCGCCAAGCTTAGCCGGGCGGCCTGGCACGGTCAAGGACCGGCTCGACTCCGGATTGGAGGCTGAGGCCCATCCCGTCTCCAGGCGTGGGACGGAGATGCCACTTGACACGGCTGAGTCGCCTCGATACGGTGTACGTATAGCGGAGACCCCTTCCCGATAAAGGGCAAACCCGCCGCGAGGCGGGGGCGCAAAGCCACGGGTCAGGTCGCAAGTCCTGACAGCCGGGCTACCGAAGGAAGGGAGACGGCAGGCTCCCCGGGGACATGGTGGTCTTCCGCACAGGGAGGACCCCCATGGCACCAGAAACCCTCATCCCTTCGTCTTTTTCCGATCATGCCCTCGCGTCGCGCGCCAGCATTCCTGCCGCGGCCGACGCCATTCAGGATCCGGAAGCCCTCAACCCACCGGGCGCGCTGAAGATCTTGGTCGTTGATGACGAGCCGGTGATGCGCGAGCTGTTGCGGGAGGCGCTGACCGGATTCGGGCACCGGGTGGCGGTCGCGGCGTCGGGACGGGAGGCCCTCCGGCTGATTCGGGCTGAGAGCTTCCAGGTTCTCCTCCTCGACCTGAGGATGCCGGGTATGGATGGCCTGGACGTGTTGAAGGCCGTGAGAACCGTCGGGTACGACATCGAGGTGGTAGTGCTGACGGGCTACGCGGATGTCGAGAGCGCCGTCGCCGCCATGAAGCTGGGCGCTCATGACTACCTGCGAAAGCCCATCGACCTCTCAGAGCTCGAGCAGGTCGCCCGACGGGCTGTGGCCTTCCAGTGCGCGAAGGGACGGCCCGAAGCGGTGCGGGCGGCCAGCGGAGATCGGGCCTCCCTCCCACTCACGCTCCTCGGGGTCGATCCGAAGATCGCTGCGGTTCGGAAGATCGTCGAGCTGGTGGCGCCGACCGATGCCACGGTCGTCATCACGGGGGAGAGCGGGACAGGCAAGGAGCTGGTGGCCCGCCTGATCCACACCCGGAGCCTGCGCGCCGCGGGCCCCCTCGTCGTCGTCGATTGCCCGTCGGTGCCGGTCTCGCTGTTCGAGAGCGAGCTCTTCGGCCACGAGCGCGGGGCGTTCACCGGCGCCGTGGCCAAACGGCGGGGCAAGGTGGAGGAGGCCAACGGGGGCACGCTCTTCCTCGACGAGGTCGGCGAGCTGCCGCACGACGTCCAGGCCAAGTGCCTTCGGTTCCTCCAGCATCGTCAGGTGACACGTATCGGCGGGAATCTTGCGGTCAATGTCGATACCCGGGTGATCGCCGCGACGAACCGGGACCTCGTTGCCATGGCGGAAGAGGGCGCGTTTCGCCGCGACCTCTTCCACCGCCTGAGCGTCGTCGAGATTGACCTCCCGGCCCTCCGGGAGCGAAAAGAAGACATCCCGCTCCTGGCCACCCACTTCGTGGAACGGTTCTGCCAAGCTGCTGGAATGGTGGGCAAGGAGATTCTGCCGGACTGTCTGGCCCTCCTCAGCGCCTACCCCTGGCCCGGCAACGTGCGCGAGCTGGAGAACGTGATCCAGCGCGCCTCCATCCTGACGCTCGGGCCGGCCCTCACGCCCGAGAGCCTTCCCCCGCGCGTCCTGCGCGCGATCACGCCGAGCGACGTGGGTCCCCTGGTCGGTCCCGAGACGCTCGCTGAGATCGACAAGCGTCACGTCCTCGAGGTCCTGCGCCGCGAGCAGTGGAACATCAGCCGGGCCGCGCGCGTGCTGGGAATCCACCGGGCCACGCTCTACCGCAAGGTCATGGCCCTCGGGCTCCGGCCCGATCACATCAGAACCAGCGAATCCGGCTGACCGCGACGGTCGCGACAGTCGCGTGTCGCACGTTGCGACATCCCCTCCCGTCGGTGCGCCGCAAGCAGGCGATTTTCCGCGCGCTGGCCCGTGGCACACCCTTTGCTCCTACACAGATCGCGAGAGCTGCCTCCGAGTTGGAGGAAGCCAGCGCGGTGGGATGGCAGGCAACTCCGCCGAGAAACAAGGGACAAGGAGGTGGTGTCGAGAGCTGATCGGCACGGGGAGACATCGCTCGCTCCAGTTTCTGCACACCACCGAAGAAACGAAAGGAGACGACCTATGATGAGGCTACTGAGGGAAGAGAAGGGAGCACAGGTCACCGAGTTCGGGATCTACGCCGCCCTGGTCATCGCGGCGGCGGTCGCGCTCCTGACTCCCATCGGGAACGCGGTGGTCGGAGCCTACCAGACCATCGTCGCGGCTCTGGCCCCATAGTTCCGCTCGAATCCCGAGGGTGCCATGGACCGGGGCTCGGCCTCCGGACGGTGTATGCCACCTACCGGGGGCCGGGTCCCATGTCCGACCCCTGGACATCCACCCTTTTCGACAGTAGCTCCGATGCCAGGGTGGGGGCGACGTCACCCGGACACCTGGCGCCAGGCAGGTACGGCGACTCTGGAAATTGGCTTCATCCTCCCCGTGTTTTTGCTGTTGACCCTGGGGATTTTCGAATTCGGGCGCGCCTGGCTGGTCGTAAACACTTTGAACCATGCCACGCGGGAGGCGGTACGGGTTGCGGCGACGACGGAAGGCCTCACGGCGGATGCCCCCGCGGTGATCGATAAAGCGAAGGCGATCCTCGTGGCCGCCGGCTTGGCAGGGGCGTCTGTAGCGAACACGGCCCCCTCCGGCACGCCACCTGAGGTCACCGTCACCACCAATCTCAACTTCGCCTTTCTGACGAGAATCGGCCCGATCCTCGGGTTCGGTTTCTCGGGGAGCATCCCGCTCACCGCTTCAGCCACGATGCGCTATGAACGCTAACCGCGCGGGGCGACACCGTGGACGTTCCAGCCGAGGGGCTCCCAACGAGCCGCAGGCATGGCAGTTCGAGCCGAGGCGCTTCGGCGCCGGCAGCTTCATCGCCGGCGCCAGCGACGAGGCGAGGCCCGAGCAAATCAGACGGAGGCGAGGCCCGAGATGAGGCGCGCGGGGTTCATCCTCGGCGTGGCATTGCTCTGCGGGCTGCTCGCGAGCTACCTCGTTGCGCGCTACGTCCGGCAGCAGGAGCAGCTGGCGCGCGCCGCCACGATCGAGCTCCGGCCCGTCGTGGTGGCCGCGGCGGACATCCCTCTCGGAGCTCGTGTCAGCACCGACCTGGTGGCCGTGCGAGCGTGGCCCAAGGCCGGGGTTCCGCAGGGAGCCGTGTCCGAACCGCACGCGATTGTGGGCCGGGTCGCGAAAGGGGCGATTGCACGCGACGAGCCGGTGCTCGAGCATCGGCTCTTCCCGAAAGATCTGACCGCGGCGCCCGGCGTCATGTCCGTCATCGTTCCGCCGGGCAAGCGTGCCATGACCGTCGGCGTCAACGAGGTGATCGGGGTGAGCGGGTTCATCCTCCCGAAGAACCGGGTGGACGTGATCGCGACCAGGACCGACGCGGGGACGAGCAAAGCCTCCGAGACGATTTTGCAGCACGTCGAGGTGCTGGCGGTCGGGCATCGCTTGGAGCAGAAGGGCGAGCAGCATGTGGAGGTCCCGACGGTCACGCTGGCCGTGACACCCGAGGAGGCCGAGCGCCTGGCCCTCGCGCTCCACGAGGGGAAAATTCACATCGTCTTGCGCTCGATTCTGGACCGGCAGGTGGTTCCGGTGTTGCCCCTCGCGCGCAGGAACGCGGCGGTGGGGACGCAGCACGCCGGACCCCGGCCCGCGGTGGCGGAGCGGCGGGGCGGGAAGACGTTCGTGGTCGAGGTCATCCGAGGGGGGAACCGGACCGTCGAGACCCACCCGCTGGAGTGACGGGTCGCCCCACGGCTTGAGAAGCGGAACATGGGAGAGTCGCTGAGGGATGAACGGGGCAGCATCCTGATCTGGGCCGCCGCCGGCCTCGCAACCCTGATTGCGTTCGCCGGGCTGGCCACCGACCTCCCGTACCTCTACGTCGCCAGGCAGCAGGCTCAGACGGCCGCCGACGCGGGCGCGCTGGCGGGCGCCTACGCGCTGTTCCTCAGCGAGGCGAAGGCGGTGGCCGACGCGAAAGCGTTTGCGGGCCGGACCCCCATCATCGGGCAACTGCTGACGCCGGAGCAGGTTGATGTGTCGCTGTCGAGCAACGGGGGCTCCACGCCTGATGGAGTCCGGTGTGTGACCTACCGAGACGTGACCCATCGGAATCCCATGCAGCTCTTCATGCTCCCGGTTCTCCAGCTCTTCGGCCTGGGGCGGACCACCGCCGATGTGGCCGCCACCGCAACGGCGCGGCTGGTCAACACGTGCAGCAGCGACTGCTTCAAGCCCTGGTCACCGCCTGATCGGTGGATCGATCGGGACGGTAACGGGGAATTCGACCCGGCAATCGACACCTACACCCCGCCGACCGAGCCCGGCGCGACAGGCTACCGGTATCCCGCCGACCAGGGCGTCAGGGTCGTCCTCAAAGTCGGCTCGCCGAGCGAGACCATCGTCCCCAGCATCTTCTACCCTGTTGATTTTCCTGCCATTAACCGGGGGACTCCTCTCGTGGGTGCTGACGCCTATCGTGAGAACATCCTCACCTGCGCGCCGGGCACCTTCGTGTCGGTTGGCGACCAGCTGAAGGTCGAACCCGGCAACATGGTGGGACCCACCCAGCAGGGCGTGCAGGCCCTGATCGACCAGGACCCGACCGCGTTCTGGGACCCGGAATGCAACTGCTTGAACTCGCCCCTCGGGGTGAGCAGCCCGCGGCTCGTCCGCATCTCGTTCTTCGATCCGCGGTATCCGGTTATGTCCGGGCGCAAGCAGATCGTCGTCGGAAACGTGGGGGGCTTCTTTCTCGAGGGCCTGACCTCCGAGGGGGATGTCATCGGTCGCTATACCCTCGTCCCCAGCCGGGGAGGAACACCCAACGCCGTATGCTCCCTCCTCAAGGCGGTCCAGCTGGTGCAGTAGAGACAGGACCCGGCAACGTGTCCGACACGCTCCCCGTGCTGATCATCGATCGCGACCCCGCCCGCCGCCGCGCGCTTCGGGAATTGCTCGCGGACACGGCGACGGTGCGCGTGGAGGCTGAGGCTGCCGATCCGGAGACTGGATACCAGCTCGTCAACCAGCTGAAGCCGGCGATCGTGATCTTCGACCTCGGGAGTCCGCCGGATCCGGACCTCGCTCTCGTCGAGCGGCTGCTGGTCGCGTCCCCCCGGAGCGCGGTCTTCGTCAGCGCCGAGGGCCAGCGGGCCGAGACGATCCTGCGGGCGGTGCGGGCCGGGGCCCGGGAGTTCCTCGTCAGACCGGTGAGCCGGACGGACCTCATCGCCGCGATCCAGCGCGTCGCCCGCCAGCGGGCCCTCGCCAGCGCCGAGTCCGCCTCGCGCGGAAAGGTGATCACACTGTTCGGGTGCAAAGGCGGACGCGGGACCACGGTCCTCGCCCTCAATCTTGCCGTCGCGCTCGCCCAGTCCGGTGCGCCTGCGGTCGGCGTGGACCTCGACCTGCAGGCGGGCGACCTCGGCCTCTTCCTCAGCCTCAAGCCCTCGTACACCATCTCCGATGCGGTCGAGAACCTGGACCGGCTAGATGCCCTCTTCTTGAAGAGTCTTCTGTGCCACCATCCGTCGGGGCTATCCGTCCTTGCTGCGCCGCAGAAGATCGAGGAGATCGACCGGATCACCCCGCTCGGGATCAGCCAGCTCCTCACGCTGCTCAAGGCGAGTTTTGCCTACGTGGTCGTGGATACCGCCCCGACGTACGATGAGCGACTCTTCTCAGTCTTTGACGCGACCGACGAGCTCCTCGTCGTGGTCTCACCCGATTTTTCGACCCTGTACCATGCCCGGCGGTGCTTGGATCTTCTGGATCAGGTCGGGTACGGTCCGGACAAGATCAAGGTCCTCCTCAACCGATGCGCCCTTCCGCTCGGAAAGGCGGTCAAGATGGCCGAGGAAGTTCTTCACCGTCCGGTGTTCTTGGATTTCCCCGAGGATGGGACCGTGATGGCGTCGGTGCTCGCCAATGCACCGCTCGCGCGCAACGGGACCAATTCCCCGTTCGGCACGCACGTGAGCGCGCTGGCGACCAAGCTCGACCGAAGGAGCGGGGGCGCGGTGCCGGAGCCTCACGCGTCCAAAGGCCTGCTCGGCTTCTTTCGCGCGAGACCCGCGAGCATCTCGGCTCGATGACGCTCCGTGATCGCTTGACCCGGACGTTGAGGCCTGCTGCCCAGACAGCCGCCGAATTCCGGCCTCCGGTGGTGGTCCAGGCGGAAGCGCGCCCGCCGCGCGATGCCTATCAGGAGCTGAAGTCACGGATCCACCGCCGGCTCGTGGAGAGCCTCGATCTCTCCAATCTCTCGCGCATCCCGCACGAGGTGCTGGCGTCGGAAATCACGCGGGCGGTTGAGGGGCTCGTTCAGGCGGAGACGGCTCCGCTGAGCCAAATGGAGCGGGAGCGGCTGATCGTGGAGGTGCTGCACGAGACTCTCGGCCTCGGGCCCCTTGAGCCATTGATGCACGACCCCCAGATCTCGGACATCCTGGTGAACGGCCCCCGGCAGGTGTACGTAGAACGCTTTGGCAAGCTCGAGCCCGTGGATGTGGTGTTCAAAGACGACGCGCACCTGATGCAGATCATCGACCGCATCGTCGCGGGAGTGGGCCGGCGCGTGGACGAAGCCTCTCCGATGGTGGATGCTCGGCTGCCGGACGGCTCACGCGTGAACGCGATCATCCCGCCGGTCTCGCTGACAGGGCCCGTGCTCTCGATTCGTCGCTTCGGCAAGGATCCCCTGCGGCTGACCGACCTGCTGGCGTTGCAGACCCTGCCCCCGGCGATGGCAGAGGTGCTGACGGGCGCGGTCCGCGCCCGCTTGAACATCCTGGTCTCCGGGGGGACCGGCTCCGGCAAGACGACCCTCTTGAACGTCCTCTCCGGTGCGATCCCGCCGACGGAGCGGATCATTACCATCGAGGACTCCGCGGAGCTGCACCTCCACCAGGAGCACGTCGTCCGCCTGGAGACCCGGCCCCCGAGCCTCGAGGGGACAGGAGTCGTGAGCCAGCGCGACCTGGTGCGGAATGCCCTGCGCATGCGGCCGGAACGCATCATCGTCGGCGAGGTGCGTGGCAGCGAGGTGCTCGACATGCTCCAGGCGATGAACACGGGGCATGACGGCTCGCTCTCCACCATCCACGCGAATTCCACGCGCGATGCGCTCACGCGATTGGAAACGATGGTGCTCATGGCGGGGATCAACATTCCGGAGCGCGCCCTCCGGGAATGGATCTCTTCGGCCCTGGATCTGGTGGTCCAGCTGGCCCGCTTGAGCGACGGGACACGAAAGATCATGACCGTGTCCGAGATCGTGGGGATGGAAGGCAACGTCATCACGACGCAGGATATCTTTGCCTTTGACAAGGAGGGGATCAACGAGCTGGGGATGGTGGTCGGGCGCCACAGGGCCACGGGAATCCGGCCGAAGTTCGCCGACCGCCTGCGCGCGGCCGGCATTGCGCTGCCGGGCGACCTGTTCGAGGACGGCCTGGACGCTCCCGAGTAGGCGATGCTCCCCGCGGCGATGGGGCTGGCCTTCCTGGCCGCCGTGCTGATGATCTTGGGCGGCGCGTCGGTGTGGGAGGGCATTCGGCGGTCTCCCCTCCGACTGGTGCGTGAGCGGCTCAGCCCGTCGGGCAAACGCGGCCCGATTCTGCGCGTATTTCGCGACGAGACGATGAGCTCCGTTCCCGTGCTCCACCGTTGGCTGAGTCGCGTACCCCTGGCGAGCACGCTCAGGCAACGCCTCGATCAGGCGGAGATCTCTCAGCCGGTGGGCATGGTGCTCGGCGTGATCCTGCTCCTGGCGATCCTCGGTGGCCAGCTGGCCTGGCTGCTGACCTCGTCGTGGTTCTGGTCCATCCTCGCGACGGGCGCCATTGGCGGCGTCCCGGCCCTCTACGTGCTCCGGCGGCGGCGGGCCCGTTTGAGCCGCTACGCCGAACAGCTCCCCGATGCCCTCGACGTGCTGACCCGGGCGCTCCAGGCGGGCCAGTCATTCATGCAGGGGCTCCAGGCGGTGGCCCGGGAGATGCCTGAGCCGGCGGCGACGGAGTTCCGGATGACCTTTGAAGCCCTCCGCCTGGGGCACAGCCTCCGGGAGGCGTTCCAGGCCCATGCGGCCCGGGTGGACAACCTGGACTTCAACTTGTTCGCGACGGCAGTGCTGATTCAGCGCGAGGTGGGCGGCAACCTGACCGAGATCCTCGAAAACGCGAGCCGCACAATTCGCGAGCGCTACAGGTTGCTCGGGCAGATCCGGGCGCTGTCGGCCGAGCACCGGCTCACCGGCCGGATCATCGGCGCCCTGCCGTTGGCCATCGGGGTGATGATCTATCTCCTTCGCCCGGACCTGATCATGGTCCTGTTCAAAGAGGAGCTTGGGCGAACCCTGATGGCGGCCGCCGTGGTGATGCAGGTCCTCGGGTTCTTCGTCATGAAGCGGATCATGACCATCAAGATCTGACGGTAGGCGCATGGTGATTCTCCTCGCGGTCGCGTTCACCTTGATCGGGACGGCGCTGGGCGTGGCGGTCGTCCTGGCGTTGCTGATCCCCGCGCCCGAGGCGCACGTCACCCGGCTTCGAGAGGTCGGCGCAATCCCCGCGAATCCAGGGCCCGTGCACCCGACGTCGACGGGGAGCCGACGCCATCTCGTCGGTCGAATCGAGCGGCTCGTCGAGTGGCTTGGACGGACGCTGACGCCCCCGGATCCGGAAGCTCAATCGACGTGGCGGAAGCTCTTGGTGCAGGCCGGACACCGCAGGGCGAACGCGGTCTTCATCTTCCGGGGGTGCCGAGTCCTGCTGGCGGGGCTGTTGGCCGCCGCGGCCCTGCTCATCGCGCCGCATCTCATGGCGTGGAACGGAGTCCGCGGGCTGGCCGTCGTCCTCGTGTCGGTGGGGGCGGGTCTCTTCGTGCCCCATTGGTGGTTGCTTCGGCACGTCAAGTCGAGGCAAGAGGAGATCACCGACGCGCTCCCGAATGCCCTTGACCTGATGGTGGTGTGTGTCGAGGCCGGGCTCGGCCTCGACGCGACGATCCAGCGCGTGGCGCAGGAACGGCAGTTCACAAAACAGGCGCTCAGCGAGGAGCTCCAGATCGTCCACCACGACACGCGGGCTGGCCGGCCGCGGTCTGAGGCCCTCCTGGCGCTGAAGGAGCGGGTGGAGTTGACCGAGCTGTCGTCCCTGATCGTGGTGCTGGTCCAGGCGGAGAAGATGGGAACGAGCATCGGTCGAGCCCTCCGCGTCCACGCGGACAGCCTGCGAACGAAACGGCGCCAACAGGCCGAGGAGCAGGCAGCCAAGATCCCGGTGAAGATGGTGTTCCCGTTGGTTCTGCTGATCTTCCCCGCGACGCTGCTGGTGCTCCTCGGGCCCTCCTACATCACGATTTTCAAGGCGCTGAACGCGATCGCGCGGTGAGTCGCGCGCCAGCACTCTTTCGCCTCGCCTGTCGGTGCGGAGGGAACGTCGTTCTGGCCCTGCTGTGGGTAAAGGTCGCCGTCGATGCCTACCATCGGTGGGCCAACACGGGGTCACTGATCCTGCTCGGCCTCGTCGCCTTCAACACGCTTCTGGTAGGTGTGACGATCGCGCGTCGCCCCAGCCTGTCCACCTCCACCCGGGTGCGGGACTGGGCGGCGGCGATCGTGACGATGGCGCTCCCGATCATGTTTCGACCCGGCGAATGGCAGCATCCGGTCGGGCACGCGGTGGGCTCCGGTCTCCAGGGCGTCGGGCTCATGATCATGGTCGGCGCGCTCACGAGCCTGGGGACCAGCTTCGGCATCGTGGCCGCCAACCGGGGGATCAAGCGTTCCGGCGCCTACCGCTGGGTGCGCCATCCCCTCTATGCTGGCGAGCTCATCTTCTTCACGGGCTTCCTCCTGACGAACCTTTCCCCCTACAATGTGGTCCCCTGGTACGGGATCGTGTGCGGGCTCGTGCTCCGGGCCTGGGTTGAAGAGCACCATCTCGGGCAAGACCCCGAATACCGCGCCTACAGAAAGGTCGTTGCGTATCGTTTCTTCCCTGGCCTGTTCTAGTCTCCGGAAAAATCTGGTTCGAGCGCGGGCTTGGCCCGCGCAATCGAGGGGGAGGCATCGGAAGGGGGGCGGAGCCCCCCTCCGAGCACTCTATTCCGATGTGTTCTGAGCGCGACAGATGCGACAGGCTTCTGTCGCAGCCTGCGACGATTCATCGCCCCTCGAGGGCGCAAGGAGGCGACTTGACGTACCTTGGCGTCTGGCATGGACTCTGCACACGTAAGCGCGCGTCGGAGCCGATTCCCATGCGGAGACCATCCATGCGTTCGCGACTGCACGGCCTCGCCGGCCAGATCCTCGTGGGACTCCTGACCGCGATCGGTCTGGTGGGCATCGCTCCCGGGCCAGGCCCGGCGGGCGAGCCACTCCCGACGCGCCTCTACCTCACCGTCGACAAATCTCATCTCATCGTCCTGCCGGGAGCGGCGTTCACGAAGGTGTCAGTCGCCAACCCGAAGATTGCGGACGTCCACGTGGTCACCCCCCACCAGCTCCTGGTCCACGGGAAAGCCGCCGGAGTCACCTCGCTGGTCGTCTTCTCACCCAGGAAGGTCCGTCAGGTTGACGTGGTGGTGCAGCCGGCCCCGACGCTGGCCGGCCGGGAGCCGATCCGAAGCTCCGAGCCCCATACGGTGTTGGTCCATCGGGCGGACAGGGTGACCAGCCACCTCTTCGTCCGCGACGACGATCAGTTCTGGGTTGAGCTCGGCTCTGCGCGAACGGAGAGCGATGACCCGCACGCAGGCCGAAGCGCGCAGGGCGTGACTCGCCGGTGAGGCGGGCAGACGGAGCACGCGCGCAACACCATGGCCTCCGGAGCCTGACCGTCCTCGGGCTCCTGGTCGCGACGGTGCTCGTGACCAGCCCCGGCGTCGCGGCCGAGCAAGGGCTTGTTCGCCTCGAGGCGACCATCGGGAAATCGCAGGTGCTCCAGCTGAAAGAACCGTTCACCCGGGTCTCGGTTTCCGACCCCAACATCGCGGACGTGTTCGTCATCACACCGAACCAGATCCTGATCAACGGCAAGGGTGTCGGGGTCACGTCGCTCGTCGTCTTCTACCCGGCGAAGACCCTGTTCTTCGACCTGGTTATCCAGTCCGACATCGCGCTCCTCAACGAGCGGCTCAGTGAGATCGCCCCCCGCGACGAGATTCGGGCGCAGCCGGCGAAGGACGCGATCATCCTCACCGGGAAGGTGTCCAGCGCGGCGGTGATGACGGCCGCGGCGGAGGTCGCTGCCGTCTTCGCGCCCAAAGGCAAGGTCATCAATCTCGTCGGCTTGACCGATACCAAGCCACAGCAGGTGCTGATCCAGATCCATGTGGCGGAGGTCGCCCGCGAGGCCCTGCGCGAGCTTGGCTTCAGTATTCGGGCGCTCGGCCAGGCCCTCCAGGGCGGCAGCTTCCCGGGCTCCAGCTTCTCGACTCCTCTCGGAACGCTCGGGGCAGTCACCGAAAGCGGGAAGCGATCGGTGGTCGGCCGCTCGACGCCCGACTTCGGATTTCTGGGGACCGACTTGTTTTTGGCCTCGGGGCAACGCGACTACGCGGCTGTCGTGCGGGCCTTGGCCGAGCGGAACCTGCTCCGAACCCTGGCGAAGCCCAACCTGATCACCCAGAGCGGCAAGGAAGCCAGGTTCCTCTCCGGCGGTCAGTTCCCGTATCCCATCGCCCAGCGCGAGAACACCATCACGATCGAGTTCAAGGAGTTCGGGGTGGGTCTCGTCTTCACCCCCGTGGTGCAGGAGGATCAGAGCATTACGCTGAAGGTGATGCCGGAGGTCTCGAGCCTCGATTTCACTCAGGGATTGGTCGCCTCGGGGTTCGCCATCCCGGTGCTGCGAAAGAACCACGCCTTCACCACCGTGAACCTGAGGGACGGCGAGAGCTTTGCCATCGCCGGGCTCGTCAACAACGAGGTCCGGCAGTCCGTGTCCAAGGTCCCGTTGCTCGGCGACATCCCGATCCTGGGCGCGCTTTTCAGGAGCACGCGGTTCCAGAACAACGAAACCGAGCTGCTCTTCCTGGTGACGGTGAAGCTGGTGACGCCGCCGCCGCCCGGCTCTGCGTCGATCCCCGACCCTCAAGCGCTGATGGAGCCGCGGGAGAACGAGAAGGCGGAGTTCACGCTTCTGCCGGGAATTCGTGGGGTGGGGGAGGTCGTGGAACGCCCCATTGGCAAGAGCAACCTCGAGGCCCCGTGAGCGGACGGTCGCCGAGGCGGGAAAGAGGGGTCTGGTGGAGCTGAGATCGTTGGTCAGCCTGGCGGGAGCGGTTGTGCTCGCGGTGTGCGTCGGCTCGGCGGCGGCGCAGGAAGTGACTGCCGAGGTGCTGACCTGGGATGGCCAATCGTGGCGTCTCACCGAGCCCTCGCTCGAAATCTTTTACACGATCACGCCGACATCCCGACAGACCGACGGCTACCCACCGGCGCCATCGCCATCTCCTCAGGCAAGCCTGTTCGGGGCGCCGCCTTCCCCGATGGCCGGCCTCCTCCAGTCGAGCAGCCCAGCGACCCAATCCGAGCCGAAGCAGGGTCACACGCGGACGGAGGGCGTGACGCTGTCACGAGCCGGCGTCGAGGTTCGCGTTCCCCTTGCCAGGATGGCGAGTCTGGTCTTATTCCGCCAGCCAGTCCGGCCGCCCTTGCTCCCGCCCTACGTGGCATCCGCTCACTTTCGGTACGCGGCCACCGCGATCCTGGTGGACGGGTCTCGCGTCGAGGGGGATTACGTGAACATGGGGACCACGCTCCTGCGCGGGACGACGCCGCAGGGGCGCGTCGACATCCCGTGGCAGGCGATCGAGCGTGTCAGCTTCGAGCGGGTTCAGACCCGCAAGACCGCCGCGGACCCCGCCCCTCCGTCTCCCGTCTCCCAGGCGCCGGTGTCCCCGGCGCCCGCGGTGAAGGAGGCGATCTCGCGGCTCGAAGATGTCTTCTTTGACTTCGACCGCTATGAGCTGCGGGATGATGCACGCGCGACGTTGGATGGGAACGTGAAGTGGCTCAAGGCGCGTCTCGAGACCAGGGTGGTCGTGGAAGGTCACTGCGATGAGCGGGGGACAAGCGAATACAACCTCGCCCTCGGCGAGCGTCGGGCACAGGCGGTGCGCGATTACCTGGTGGCCGCGGGCGTTGCGGCGAGCCGCCTGTCAACGATCAGTTACGGCGAGGAGCGACCCTTTGTTCCGGGGCCAGGCGAGTCCGCATGGAAGTGGAACCGGCGTGCCCATCTCGTGGTCACGAGGTAATGCGAGGATGGCAGTTCGAGCCGAGGGGCGCCCGACGAGCCGCAGGCGAGGAGCGCCACGAGGCGAGGCCCGAGTAGAAGTTCGAGCCGAGGGGCGCCCGACGAGCCGCACGCATGGCAGTTCGAGCCGAGGCGCTTCGGCGCCGGCCGCTTCATCGCCAGCGACGAGGCGAGGCCCGAGCAAATCAGACGGAGGCGAGGCCCGAACGGTCGTGAGACGAAAAGCGCATGCGAAGTCGAGAAACGCCGCGACGCTTCTCCTGCTCGTCGCGCTGGTCGTCGGCCTGTTGGGAGTCGGCGGGTGCGCCTCTGCCGGCCTGATGATGGCGGGACCGGTGGTGGCAGGGTTCTACGTGCTCAGCGACCGGACTGTCGAGCGAACCCTGGCTGCGGATCTCGCCGCAGCCTGGACTGCCACGCGGGACGCCCTCACCAGACTGGAAATCCGAGTCCGCGAGGCCGACCGGGGCGCCGAGACCTGGGTGCTGGAGGGGACCGGGGAGAAAATCAGCGTCCGCGCCGAACTGACGCCAGTCACGCCCAGGCTGACGAGGCTTTCCGTACGGGTGGAGGCGGGCCGGCTCCTGGCGGACAAGCTGACCGGGGAGGAGATTCTGAAGCAGGTCGCTGTTTCCCTGGCTGGGGCTACGGCTCTCGCCCGCGGCGAGCCGTCCCGGGAGCCGGGTGCCCAGCGCGAGGCCCTGGCCGCCCTCGAGAGGGAGATCCGGCGTCTCAGGTCAGAGCTTGAAGAAATGCGAGGTGCTGTCCGTGCACCGCCTGAGCCGGCGGAAGCGGCCTCGGCCGTGCTCACTGAGCGAGGTTCCGGGATCCTGGTGATTCCCGCCTCCTCCGGCGTTCCGACACTCCCCGTCCCGGCAAACGGGGCTGCCGGGCCGGTTCAGACGCCTTCAGCCGTGGACGTTCGAGCCGAGGGGCTTCGGACGAGCCGCAGGCGAGGACAGCCACGAGGCGAGGCCCGAAATGAAAGCGCGCCCGTGCTGGCCGGCGGGCTCACCGCCAACGCTCCGAAACATGAGCCCGCGGCTCCGCTCAGCCGAGCGGGCACGATGAGCCCTGTCCCGGCGCTCGCAGGCAGACGAGGCGAGCGCTAACACCCCAGCCCAGAACGAGTGCCCGGCCATGAGCAGGGCGGCCGCTTTCCTTTGCCTGTAGATGGCGGGCGTCGGCAAGATCCGTTCCCCCGGCTGGACACCCTCCGGCGTGAAAGAGCACGACGATGGGCCCGCCGCCGGAAGCGCCTCGCCCTTGCCTGCTCGCTTCTGGTCCACGCAGGGCTCGCGGGCTTCCTGTTCCGCTTCGCTGTTGCGCCTGCACGGGGACCCGCGCTGGACAGTTTCCAGGAAGCGCCATGGGTGGCCTTGAGCGCGACGATCGAGACGGGTGCGAGCGACTCCGAGCCGGAGTCGCCGATGCCCACGGCCGTGCCGCCCCCGGCTGTGGAGATGACTCGCGCTCCGCGAGCTCCGAGTGGTCGGAAGCCTCCGGGGAGACTCGACGCTCCCTTAGCGCGGGCCGAGGTTCCGCGGCCGACCGGTCCGGCCGCGCCTGTCTTGCCGGAGGCCTCGACCGCGCCCGAGGCGAAGCTGTCGGCGGAGGGCCCGGTCCCGGTGACGCTCCAGGTTGAGCCTCTCGCGCCGCGTGCGTCACACGGCATCGTGATCACGTCACCGCCTGACGGACATACACTGACGCCCGCCGCGCCCCCGATCATCGTCGTCGAGGGACGCTCGGAGGATCCGGGGGCCTCCGCCATCTGGCTCGTCGCAAACGGGCGCCGGATTGCCGTGCGTACCCACGGCGGACGCTTTCGCCAGGTGGTCCAGGCCTTCGAACCTGTGCTCCGGCTCTGGGCTGAGACGTCGTCGAACGGCGCCCCAGCCCACCGGAGCGAGACGGTGACGGTGCACGCCAGCCCGGCGAGTCCCGCCGCGGGCCTCCTGGTGGTGGACGCACCGCAGCGAGCCGAGGGCCTGTACCTGGAGGTGAACGCCAGCTGGCGCGCCAGTCCCGAGCGCCTCGACGCTCCTGTCCAGACAGTCGCGTTGAAGGTCCTCGATGTCGCGCCGGGCGCGTTCGCCGGGGCCTTCTCCCTTCCGCCGTTGAAGCCGGGCGTCTACACGTTCGAGCTTCGCTACCGAGCTCCGGTCGCGGTCAGCGACGTGCGTCCGAGCCTGTACCTGCCCGGGAACAGCCACCCCGGTCCGCTCAACCTGAAGCCGGTCTCCCTGATGGGGATGGGTAAGCTCGTCCTGGCAAAGGTTCTCTTCCCCCACGGGATCCTGTGGGAGCAGGATGAGTGGTTCAGCGGGCACAGCGAGACCGTGGACAGGGTAACCAAGTTCCGCTTCCCGGAGGGGATTAGCTGGGCCGAGTGGAAGGCGGACCTCCTGTCGGGTCAACGCTAGGGCCGATCCCCCGGGACCGATCGGCAGCCCAGGCTTTTCCGCGGCTGGCGGTTCGCGGTATCCTTTGAGCCATGGTCGAGGGTGAGCGCCGCGTCTTCCGGACCATGTGTCCCATGAACTGCCACCCGACCCTGTGCGGCATGCTGGTCGAGCTTGAGGACGGGCGCGTCGTCAAGGTCAGCGGCGATCCGGAAAACCCCGATAGCCAGGGCTTTCTGTGCGTCCGCGGCCACGCGGCGCGCGACATCATCGGCAACCCGCGGCGGCTCCTTCATCCGCTGGTCCGGGCGCGGCGCAGCGAGGATGCCTGGCGCCAGGCGAGCTGGGACGAAGCCCTCGACCTGATCGTTGCGCGGATGCGCGCCGTGGGCCGGGAGGCCGTCGCGACATGGTCAGGCCACGGCGTCTTCGCCAACAACTACGGGACCCGCCTCAACTCGCACCTGATCCGCCGCTTCTCCAACCTCTACGGCTGCCAGTGGTGGAGTCCGGCGATCATCTGCTGGGGGCTCGGCGCCTTCGGCCTCGGGCTGACCGGCGTGCTCGAGACCAATACCAAGGAGGACATGGGGATCAACTCGGCCCTCATCATCCTCTGGGGGGCGAACCTGGCGAGCCAGCCGAACACCGCGCGCCACATCGCCGCGGCGCGGCGGCGCGGGGCGTACATCGTCACCATCGACGTGCGGGAGAGCGAGGCCGCATCTCAGTCTGACGAGGTTCTGCTCCTACGGCCCGGCACCGACGCCGCGCTGGCGCTCGCGATGATGCACGTCATCATCGAGGAGGGGCTCCACGACCGGGAGTTCGTTGTACGCCACACGGTCGGCTTCGACGCGCTGGCGGCTCACGTCCAGACCTGCTCGCCGGCGTGGGCGGCCGGCGTCACCGGTGTTCCCGCCGAGCGGATCACGGACCTCGCGCGCCGCTACGCGACGACCAAGCCCGCGGTGATCGTCCTCGGCGGCAGCTCCATGCACAAGGGGGCGAACGGCTGGCAGGGCGGCCGCGCTGTCGGCTGCCTCCCGGCCCTCACCGGCAACCTCGGCGTGCCGGGCGGAGGGCTGGGGCCGCGCCACGGCAGCTCGACTCACGGCCAGGCGCTCGCGAGCATCGTCGCCCTCGAGAAGCGCCCGCCGGGGAACTACATCCCGAACCAGATGTCTCGGATCACCCAAGCGCTCCTGGACGGGACCGTGCGCGTGCTGCTGCTCTTCGGGACCGACATGCTCTCGTCGTTTGCCGAGGCCGGGCGCGTCGCCGAGGGTCTCGCGCGGGCCGAGCTGGTCGTGAGCTACGACCTGTTCCTGAACGACACGGCGCGCCAGTACGCCGACGTCGTCCTGCCGAGCACCTCCTGGCTCGAGGAGGTCGGGTGCAAGAGCACGAACACCCACCTCTACCTGATGCCCCAGGTCCTCGATCCGCCGGGCGCGGCGCGCTCGGTGGCGTGGGTCCTGAAGGAGCTTGCGGGCAGGCTCGGGATCGCGGAGTTCTTTCCTTGGGAGACCCACGAGGGGCCGATCGACGCGATCCTGGACCATCCGTCCACAGGCCACGCCACGGTTGCCGCGCTCCGCGCCGAGGGCGGGATCCGCAGCCTCAGGATCTCTCACGTCGCCTACCCGGGGCTCGCCTTCCACACGCCGTCGGGCAAGGTCGAGTTCTACTCCGAGCGCGCCCGCGCTCTCGGGCTCCCGCCGCTCCCCGTGTACGAGGAGTTGCCCGCGTCGAGCTATCCGCTCGCCTTCAGGCAGGGGCGGACGCTGACCCACTTTCACGGCTTCTACGAGCACGGGCGCGCCCTGCCGACGCTGGCCAAGGCCGACCCGGAGCCGTACCTCTGGATCTCGCCGTCGGATGCGGCTGCGCGCAGGATCCGGGATGAGGCCGCGATCCGGATCTACAACGAGCGCGGCGAGTTCCGCGCCCGCGCCCGGGTCACGGCGAAAATCCCGCCCGGAACCGTCTGGATGCGCGACGGGTGGGAGGGGCTCAACCGGCTGACGTCTGGGCGCCCGTCGATCCCCGACGACGCCGTCGATCTCTTCGCCTTCTCCGCCGGCCAGGCAGCCTTCGACGCCATGGTCGAGGTCGCGCCGGCCTGAGCCCGGCCGCGCGCGACCGGCCCGCTGGACGATGGGCTGGCGCTCCCCATAGAAAGCCTTCTACTCCTTGATGCTCCGCTTATACCGAAACTCGTCGGCCTCGCAGAAAGCTTCCGGAGGTTTGGCTCTTGACTCCATCGCCCGGAGAGGTCTACTATCATAGTAGTGATAAAGAAAGCCAACTATTGAAATAGTTGATGACGATGAGGAAGGCAACCGATTTGTCCCCGCTGGCAAGAAATCTGAGGAGGTTGAGAGAAGAGCGCGGCCTCTCCCAGGATCGACTCTCCAAGCTCGCCGATGTGTCACACAATACCATCATCAAGATAGAAACCGGGGCGATTCAAAGCCCAACCGTAGACACCGCGCAAAAGATCGCCAGGGCCCTCGGGGTTACCTTGGATCAGTTGACGAAGGACCAACCTTCGCACGAAAGAAGTCCCAGCAGGCAGAAGGGGTAGGCGATCAATGACTCGAGAAGAGAAGTGTTTCAACGCCCGGCGCGATGTCTTTGTAGGCGCCACGGTGGGGAAGGGGCATGAAAACCCTTGAAGAAATCCGCGCGGTGATTCGCGCGCATCAGGATGAGCTTCACCGGCGCTACAAGGCGCGTGTGGTGGGGATATTCGGATCCTATGTCCGCGGCGAGCAAAGAGAGGATAGCGATCTAGATCTGCTCGCCGAATTCGATAAAACCGCCTCGCTTCTCGATCTCGGTGGCGCACAGGTCTTGCTTTCGGAACTCCTGGGGGTAAAAGTCGACCTCGTCCCGCGCGAGGATATCAGGGCCGAGTTAAAGGAATCCATTGAATTGGCGGCCGTCGAGGTATGACCCGGAATACGGTCGTCTACCTTCGGGATATCCTTGACAACCTGAACCTGGCAATAGAATTCGTTGGGGACCGAACGTATGACCAATTCACCGCCGACCGCAAGACCGTCTATGCGGTCCTGCGATGCCTAGAAGTGGTCGGAGAAGCTGCCAAGAATGTCCCGGCGCCCGTTCGCGAGCGATACCCTAGTATTCCTTGGAAAGACATGGGCAGCGCAACGCGCAAGGCCACGTTTCGAAAACTGTTGCATCTTTCTCGAACGTGTCCTCGGCTTCAGGTGAGGTTGTGGAATTGTGCTGGGCACAAGCAGTTTCACGGCAAGCTGTACCTATGGCGTAGCGGCTCGCAGGGCATCGCGTGGATAGGCTCGCCGAACTTTACGTCCGGTAGACAGCCGAGTGCTCCTGGTGGATTAGCGAGGGCTGGAGAAGTCGTGCTGGAACTGCGCGACGCGTGCAGCAGTAACGTATTAAAGAAGATTCGTGACCTCTTTTGCCGAGAATGGGCGCGCGTAAGCGCCTGACTAAAGGATGGATAGAACAATATAGGGAGGCATCTCGCGCCAAACTGCCTCCTGATATTCGCGACAAACTCCCTCCTGATATGTCCCCAATGGTTCCTCCTGTTAAAATTGTTCCTCCTGTTCACATAAAAACTGATAGCGGACGGCGCAGAATTGATCGCAAAGCAGAAGTCAAGGACTACGATCCTCATCCGGAGTACATTGAATGTTATGTGACATCGCCCAATCTGGCCCTGCGTCCTGCAGTGATCTGGACTATCGAGAGCATCCAGAAGCGGATCAGAATACACGCGAGATTCTGGGGCATCTGTACCGAGCGATCGAGTTGTGTTTAGTGTAGCCGCTAGGCAACATCGGGTGACGTCCCCGGTCGCCCGGCCAGTGAGCTTGCAGTCCGCCTATGGGGGCGCGCATCGAGAGGCGGGAGGCACTACACGGAACGCTGGCGGCCCCGACCCGTGCCGGAGTGAGATCGGAGTGTAACGCGAGGGGGCGATCCGCGCCTGAGCGACTCGGAGAGCGTGGAGCGAAGCCAGATCCTGTCGCGCAGGTTACCGGAGGTTCCGAAGCTCGTCGTGATTAGTAGCCTTCCTCGAGGAGCGGAAAGGCGCTCGTCACGTGCGGCAGGTCCACCGGGCGCGCCGGGTGGAGATAGGAAGCATCGAGCGCGCCCAGCCGGTCCACGCCCAGGAGCCCGAGGCAGATCCTGATCTCGCCTTCGAGGATCTCGAGCACGCGAACCAGGCCGGCCTGTCCCGCGGCGGCCAGCCCGATGCACTGGAGCCTGCCGATCCCGACCGCGTGCGCGCCGAGGGCGATCGCCTTGACCACGTCGGTGCCCCGCATGCACCCGCCGTCGAAGATGATCGGGGCCCGGCCTCCGACGGCCGCGACGACCTCGGGGAGCACCTCGATCGCGCCGCGCCCGTGGTCGAGCTGGCGCCCCCCGTGGTTAGAGACGTAGATCACCTCGACGCTGTGCTCGCAGGCGAGCCCCGCGTCCTCGGCCGTCGCGATGCCCTTCAGGATGAGCGGGAGGCCGTGGAGGTCCTTGAAGCGCTTGACGTGGTCCCAGGAGAGCCGGGCCTGGTACTCGCGCCCGGTTGCGCGGGCGCGCGAGGCGGCCCTCACGGATCGCTTGGCCAGATCGCGTTCGCGGCGGCTGTAGAGGGCCGAGTCCACGGTGAGGCAGAAGGCCGTGTAGCCGTTGTCCACGGCGCGCTTCACGTGGTCGTCCACCCAGGCGTCGTCGCCACGGACGTAGAGCTGGAAGATGCGGAAGTTGTCGGTGGCTGCGGCGACAGCCTCGAGACCAGGACTGCACACCGAGCTCAGCATGTGGGGGACGCCGAACTCCGCGGATGCCTTTGCGGCGGTCGCGCCCCCGCCGGGGTCGAAGCTCTCGAGGGCGCCGATGGGGGCCAGCAGTACCGGGATGCGCATCGGCTTGCCGAGGAGCGTCGACGTGCAGTCCACCTTCGAGACGTCCCGCAGGACCCGCGGCCTGAAGGCCATCGAGTCCAGGGCCTGGCGGTTCCGCTTGAGCGTGGTCTCGGTCTCGCTGCCGCCGGCCAGGTAATCCCACGCGTCCCGCGCCAGGTTGGATCGAGCGGCCTTGACCAGCTCGTGAAGTGTCTGGAACCGGTCCTCGAGATTCGACGCCATTGACGCCTCCCGTGCAGGGGATACCGTTCAGGTGAACACGCCAAACCCAAGGTAGTTCGAGCCGAGGCGCTTCGGACGAGCCGCAGGCGTGGCAATTCGAGCCGAGGCGCTTCGGCGCAGGCAGCTTCATCGCCTGCGCCAGCGACGAGGTGAGGCCCGAGTCAATAGCCACAAGGCGAGGCCCAATAAGGAGGGCACGATGACCGAGAGCGAGCGATACCGGAGGGGAAGCGAGATCCGCCGGCAGCTCCTGGGCGACGCGTACGTCGAGCGGGTGAACCGGACGACGTACAGCGACCCCACGATGCGCACCTTCATCGACACCATGACGGAGATGATCTTCGGTACCCTTTGGACCCGGCCCGGCCTGGACCTGAAGACCCGGACGCTGGTGTGCGTGGTGTCGGATGCCGCGACGGGCCGGAGCGCGGAGCTCGGCATCCACCTCAGGATGGCGCTCCGCCAGGGCTGGACGGAGGGCGAGCTGACCGAGGTCCTGCTCCACCTGGCCGGCTATGTCGGCGCGCCGGTCGTCCGCGAAGCCCTCCTCGCTGCGAAGGATCTCTTCGCCGAGGTCAGAGCCGGAGGCTAGCGCGCTCATCGCTCGATCGTTACCCTCAGGTTGAGATACGCGTCCACTTCGATGCGGGCGCGCGGGCCGAGGACCGCCGTGGACTCGCGCTCCTCGACGATCGCCGGGCCTCCGAACCGCTGCCCGACAGCGAGACGGTAGCGGTCGTAGACGGGACAGTCGACGAAGGCGCCCACCTCAGGGAAGTAGGCCGGGCGCACCCCCTTCTGGGCGCTCCCGGCGGGTGCTGGGGTGGAAGGCGGCGCGAGGGAGAGCGCCGGCTTCGGTCCCCGCGCGCGGAGGCGCCAGTTGAGGACCTCGAGCTTCGCCCCGGGCGTCAGCCGTTGGTAGAGCCGCGTGTACTCAGCTTCGAAGGCCGCGATCAGCGCGACGCGCGTCTCGGGCGCCATGCGGGTCCGGGGCAGCGGCGCCGTGACCTCGTACCCTTGCCCGATGTAGCGGAAGTCCCCTGAGCGCTCCAGGATCATCTCCGTCTCCACCACACCCGCGCCCCTGAGGAGGTGGATCGCCTCGGTTTCCATCTCCTGGAAGAGGGCATTCACCCGCTCCCAGTCCAGGTCGTCCAGTCGTGTCACGTGAGAGCGGACCAGGTCGAACGCGGGTGGCGCTCCCAGGAGCCCCACGGCGGAGGTGACACCGGCCGCCAGGGGCAGGATCACGCGGGAGAGCCCGAGCTTTTTCGCTACTTCATAGGCGTGAACCGGCCCCGAGCCGCCGAAGGCGATCAGGGTGTACTGCTGGAGGTCGCGGCCGCGCTCGGCCGCGTGGACGCGGACCATGTTCGCCATGTTCTCGTTCACCACGTCCGAGATCCCCTGGGCAACCCGTCGCCAGTCCAGGCCGAGGCGGGCGCCGAGCTCTTCCATCCCGCGGCGGGCACCCCCGGCGTCGAGGCGCATCCTCCCCCCGAGGAAGTAGTCGGGGTTCAGATATCCCAGGACGAGATCGGCGTCGGTGACCGTGGGCTCCGTGCCGCCGCGATCGTAGCAGATGGGACCCGGCGCGGCTCCGGCGCTCTGAGGGCCAACCTTCAGGAGCCCCATGGCGTCAATCCGCGCCAGGCTCCCGCCGCCGGCGCCGATCTCGACCATCCCGATCACCGGCACGCGTACGGGGAGCCCGCTCCCCTTCTTGTGCTGGTACACCCGGTCCACCTCAAAGTCGGTGGTGACGGCCGGGACGCCATCCTCGATCAGGCAGGTCTTCGCCGTGGTGCCGCCCATGTCGAAGGAGAGGACGCGCGGGGTTCCGGTCAGCCCGCCGATGAGCGTGGCGGCGAGGGCGCCGGCCGCCGGCCCCGACTCCACCAGGCGGACCGGGAACTGGCTCGCCGTCGCGCAGGTGCCGGTGCCCCCGCTGGAGAGCATCAGGAACAGCTCGGCGGGGACCCCGAGCTTCCGCAGCGCGGTCTCCAAGCGGTCGAGGTAGCGGGTGACGACGGGCTTGACGTACGCGTTGGCGACCGTCGTGGACGTCCGCTCGTACTCCCGGATCTCCGGCAGCACCTCCGAAGAGAGCGAATAGGGCAGCTCCGGCGAAACCTCTTTCAGGAGTGCGGCGACCTGGCGCTCGTGGGAGGGGTTCATGAAGGAGTGGATGAAGCAGATTGCGAGGGCCTCGACGCCGTTCTCGACGAGCTCCTGGAGCGCCTCCCGTGCCTCGTCGGCGCTCAGCGGAGTGACGACGCGCCCCTCGTTATCCACGCGCTCGGTCACCTCACGGCGCAGGGAGCGGGGCGCCAGCGGGGGCTTGGGCATCTCGAGGAAGATGTCGTAGATGTCGTAGCGCTTCTCGCGGCCGATCTCCAGGATGTCGCGGAAGCCCCGCGTCGTGACGAGGCCGGCCTTCGCCCCCTTGCGCTCGATGAGCGTGTTGGTCACCAGCGTCGTGCCGTGGATGACCGTGGTCACCGCCTCGGGCGGGAGCCCCTGCCTGCGGAGGAGGGCGGCGATGCCCTCGATCGCGGCGTGCGACGGATCGTCGGGCGTCGTCAGGAGCTTGTGGATATGGAGGCGGCCCGTGGCCTCTTCCACGATGACGACGTCGGTGAAGGTCCCGCCGATGTCCACGCCGCAGCGGAGCCGTGGTAGTTCGAGCCGAAGGAGTTCGGAGGAGCCGCAGGCGACGACACTCACGAGGCGAGGCCCGAGTTGATCCTGAGCCATGGCGATTCCGGGCGTCAGCCTCGCGCGCGCTTCCTGAGCTGGCGCGTTCGCTCCCGGTCGACCTCCGACCCGTCTTTCCTGATGGCGACGCGGTAGACCTGCTCGGCGGCGTCCAGGCTCACGATCCCGTTCCTCACGTCCTCCAGAACGCGCTGTGGGTCGCGTGTCTCCGGCGGGAAGAGCCCACCCCCTCCCGGCGTGTGGAAGCGGACGCAGTCGCCGTGCTTCATGAAATACTTGCGCTTGGGGTGGAGGGCCGTTGTCTCGTTCAGCACGATGAGCCCGGTGGCGCCCGCCCCGCCGCCGTGGAAGCCCTGGGGCGGGAAGCTGATGCGATCCATCCGCATGGCGACGGCCGTGAGCGTGTCGGCGAGGAACGTGAGGACCACGCGCTGGCCGCACCCGCCGCGGAACCGGCCGGCGCCCCCCGAGTCCGGGAGGAGCGATTTCTCCTCGAAGCGGACGGGGACGTTGTTCTCGAAGACCTCCAGCGGGGTGTTGGAGATGTTGCTCGGGAAGCTCAGGCAGTGGATGCCGTCGGAGCCGGGCCGGGCTCCCTGGCCGCCGTTGAAGAAGTAGATGTCGGAGAACTTGCGGCCCCCGAAGGTTCCCGAGAAGACGGGCCCCCAGAGGGGGGACCCGCTGTCGGCGGCCACGCGCTGGGGGATGACGGGGGCCAGCGCGCCGAAGATGGCCGACGGGAGGAAATGCCCCATCTGCGCGCGCGAGCCCACGGCGGCGGGATAGGTCGGGTTCAGGATGCAGCCTTCGGGCGCCGTGACCCTCACCGGCCTGAAGCCGCCCTCGTTGTTGGGAATGAGCGGGTTGGTCAGGCATTTCACCGCGAACAGCGAGTAGGCGTACGTGTAGTTCATGACGCAGTTGATGCCGCGCTCGATCTGGCGCGACGTCCCCGCGTAGTCGATGTGGATGTCGCTCCCCCGGACGCCGACGCTGCAGTGGATCTCGATGGGCGCGTCGAAGCCGTCGGTCATCACGACGTGGCGGTACTCCCCGTCCGGGATCTGGGCGATCGCCGCCCGCATGGCCGCCTCCGACCGGCCGTGCAGCTCCTCGGCGAGCGGGATCAAGTCGTCGAGGCCGCGCTCGTCCATCAGGCCCAGCAGCCGTCTGCCGCCGGTGGCGTTTGCGGCGAGCTGGGCGTGGAGGTCGCCGAGCACCTGATCGGGCACGCGCACGTTCGCCCGGAGCAGGCGCACCAGCGTCGGGTTCAGCTCGCCGCGCTGGCAGAGCTTCAGGATCGGGATCTGGAGGCCCTCCTCGTAGACCTCGCGCGACTCTCCCGAGAGCCCGGATCCGCCCATGTCGGGCGAGTGCGCGATGCTGCCGACGAAGGCCACGAGCCTGCGGTCACGGAAGATCGGGGTGACGATCGTCAGGTCGGGCAGATGCCCCGTGCCCATCCAGGGATCGTTCGTGATCAGGCTGTCGCCGGGTTCGAGACTGACGGCGGGATGCTCCGCGAGCATGTGGCGGAGCGTGATCGGCAGCGTGCCGGTGAAGGAGGGGACGCTCCAGACCGACTGAGCGAGCGAGCGCCCGAGCGGATCCAGGATGACGCAGGCGAAGTCGTTGGACTCCCGCACGATGGTCGAGAACGACGTGCGCTGGAGCGTCGCCCCGGTCTCGTCGACGATCGAGATCAGGCGGTTCCACAGGACCTCGAGCGTCACGGGATCGAACGCGGCCATGCCGTCGGTCAACCTCGACTACAGGCACATGTGATCGGCGCGCGCGCCGCGAAGCCGCTCCATTCCGTCGATCATCTGCGCCAGGTCGAGCGGCAGGTGGGTCTCGTTCCGAAACTCCTGGTAGCAGCGCAGGACGTTCGGCAGGATCCGCTCGGCCTCGCGCCACGCCGCGTACACGCCCAGCTTGACCTCATGGGCCGTGGCCTCGGCCGGCATGCCGGCGTCGAAGCAGCGCCGGGCCTCGCGCCGGACGAACGCCAGGTAGTCGCGCATCGCCTTCAGATCCTTCTTTGTCCCGATCGGCCCGTGGCCGGGGACGATCACGTCAGCCGCGTAGGTCAGCAGGCGGTCGGCGGCCCTGATCCAGTTGCCGACGTGGCCCTGGAAGGCGAGGGGCGTCACGTAGTGGAAGGCCAGGTCCCCCGCGAACAGGACCCGCTCCTTCGGCAGGAACACGGCCGCGTCGCCGGGCGTGTGGGCGGTGGCGCCGGGGTGCCAGAGCTGGATCTCGCGCTCGCCGTCGTGGAGCACCATGCGGTCGGGGAACGTCACCGTCGGGAGCGCCACCCTGAGCAGCGGGAACTCCCGCGCGAAGCGGGGCATGAAGAGCTGGAGCAGGGGCAGGGGCGGAAAGCCCGGCGCGAGGGCCTCGCGGCACTTCTCTGTGGCGATGATGGCCGCCACCCGGAAGAGCCGGTTGCCGCCGGTATGATCGAGGTGATGATGGGTGTTGATGAGCGGGCCGATGGGCTTGCGCGTCGTCCGCTTGATGGCCGCGAGGAGCCGGCGCGTCATCGACGGCACCATCAGCGCGTCCACCGCGATGGCGGCGGCCTGCCCGACGATCAGCCCCGAGTTCGAGATGCCGGTCTCGCCCGTGGCCTGGACGTAGGCGAAGATCTTCGGCCCGACCTCGATCATGCCGGTCTTCCAGTCCCGGGGCACGGTGTGGCGTGCCATCGGCGCGCGGGTGCGTCAGCGGCGTTCCCTGGTGCGGCGGTACCAGTCCAGGATGTCCTCGCCCCTCCAGAAGAGCACGCCCGGCCTCTTCTTCATGTACGCGTAGATCTTCTCGAAGTACTTGATCCGGTGCGGGACGCCGCTGATGTAGGGGTGCACGGCGATGGCCATGATCCGCGCGCTGTGGCGCGCCTCCTCGTAGAGCCTGTCGAACTGATCGCGGGCTCGATCGAACAGCTCGTGCGCTTCGTGGTGTTGGATCAGCATCATCGGGATGTCGTTGATCTCGAGACTGTAGGGAACCATGACCAGGGGCCGGGCCGTCGTCTTGATCTCGTAGGGCTGGTCGTCGTTCACCCAGTCCGAGACGTACTCGATCCCCTCCTCGGCCAGGATGTCGAGCGTCTGCCAGGTCTCCGTGAGTCCCGGCCCCAGCCAGCCGCGGGGCGGCTTGCCGGTGAACTTCTTGATGGTCTCCACGGACTTGCGGATGGCCTCGCGCTCGTTGGTGAGGAGGTGCATCGAGCCCTGGACGAAGCCATGGCCCATGAACTCCCAGCCGGCCTGGAGCGCCGCTTCGGCGATCCGAGGGTACGTCAGGCAGACCGAGGCGTTGATGGCCATCGTGGCCTTGACCTTGTGCTTGTCGAGGGCGGCCTTGAGCCGCCAGAAGCCCGCGCGCATCCCGTACTCGTGCCAGGCCCAGTTCGGGACGTCCGGAATCCCGCCCGTTCCCTGCGGCGGGGACAGAACGGTCCGGGGCATGGGCTTCTCGATGTCCCACTCCTCGACGTTGACGATGGTCCAGACCGCCACGCGCGCGCCCTTGGGCAGCTTCAGCGGCTTCCGGTCAACCGTCGCGGAGTAGTCGTAGCGCTCTCTCGGGTGTCTCATGGCGTCCTCCTTTCGGGCCTCGCCTCGTGCCGGGCCTGCCTGCGGCACGGCCGACGGCCCTCGGCTCGACCTGCCACTGCTGGCTACGCCGTCAGGTAGGCGTGGCGAACCACCTCGGATTCCCGGAGTTCTGCGGCACTGCCGGAGCCGACGATCTCCCCTTTCTGGATCAGATAGCCGTGATGCGCCAGCGCCAGGGTCTTGCGGGCGTTCTGCTCGACGAGGAACACCGTCGTCCCCTGGCGGTTGATCGCGTGGATCATCTCGAAGATCTGCTCGACCAGGAGCGGGGAGAGGCCGAGCGAGGGCTCGTCGAGGAGGAGCAGCTTCGGCCGTCCCATCAGCGCGCGCCCGATCGCGAGCATCGCCTGCTCGCCGCCGCTCAGCGTGCCCGCGGCCTGGCGGTGCCGCTCCCGGAGGCGCGGGAACTGCTCGAAGATCTCGCGCATCCGGTCCGCGACGTCACTCGCGCCCCAGTCGAAGAAGGCCCCCATCCGGAGGTTCTCCTCGACCGTCATCTTGGGGAAGATGCGCCGTCCTTCGGGAACGACCCCGATCCCCCGCCGGACGATCGCGCTGGTCTTCAGACCATCGATCCGCCCGCCCTGAAACACGACCGACCCCTCGACCGGGCGGACGATCCCGAGGATCGTCCGGATCAGCGTGGTCTTCCCCGCGCCGTTCGGTCCCAGGAGGCAGGCAATCTCGCCTTCGCGGAGCATGACCGAGACGTTCCTCAGCATGGAGATCTGGCCGTAACGGGTTGAGACTCCCCGCACCTCAAGCACGGGTCGGCTCCCCGGCCTCCCCCTCGCCCTGCCCTCCCGCCCCGTGGGGGAGAGGATGAAGGTGAGGGGGTTGGGCCGTCTCCCCGCTCCGCCCGAGGTAGGCCTCGCGCACCTCCTCGTTCCGGGCGACCTGGGCGAAGCTTCCCTCGGCGATCTTCCGGCCGTAGTTGAACGCGACGACGCGCTCGCTCACGCCCTCGATGACGAACATGTCGTGCTCGATGATGATGATGCTGAGCCCCGGCATCTCCTCGCGCACGATCTGGAGATCCTTCATCAGCTCCACGGTCTCCTGCGGGTTCATGCCGGCCGAGGGCTCGTCGAGGAGGAGGAGCCGCGGCCGCGCCGCTAGCGCCCGGCAGATCTCGACGCGGCGGCGGTCGATCTGAGGCAGCGTCCCGACCGGGTCGAAGCCCCGCGCGACCAGGTCGGCGTTGAAGAGGCTCAGGAGATGGGCGGCCCGCCTGAGCGCCTCGCGCACCTCGGACATGAGCCGCCTGCGGCGAAACAGTGCGTCCAGAAGGCTGCTCCGAGCCTGCGTATGCATCCCGATCAGGACGTTGTCGAAGACGCTCAGCCCGAGGCAGAGCCGGCTCGCCTGGAACGTGCGCGCGATCCCCCGCTGGCAGATGGCGTGGGGCTCGAGCCCGCCGAGGGCATCCCCGCGGAAGTGGACGTCGCCGGTCGCAGGGACCAGCCCTGTGACCGCGTTGAAGAACGTGGTCTTCCCCGAGCCATTCGGCCCGATGAGTCCCAGGGTCTCGCCCTCGTCCACGCGCACGTCCACGCGGTCCACGGCTGTGAGCCCGCCGAAGCGAACCGTGAGCCCGCGCGCGGCGAAGAGGCTCACCGCTGACCCCCCGCCGCTGCGAAGCTCCCCGCCGGGTCGCGCAGGCCGTACCGCCGGACGGTGGCCGGCCAGAGGCCCCGCGGCCTGAACAGGAGCATGAGCACGATCGCGATCCCGTAGAGGAGCAGCCGGTACTCGTGGAGGAACCTGAAGCGCTCGGGCAGCGGGATCAGGAGGCACGCGCCCACGATGATCCCCGGGATCGAATCCAGCCCCCCCAGGATGATGACCGACAGCATGATCAGCGAGTAGCCGAAGTCGAAGTCAGGTGGGGAGACGAAGCCCACCATGACGGCGTAGAAGGCGCCGCCGAGACCGACCGAGAAGTTCCCGATGGAGAAGGCGAGCAGCTTGTAGCGGGCCACGGAGACGCCGCTGCACTTGGCTGCGATCTCGTCATCGCGGAGCGTGTTCAGGGTGAGCCCGAGCCAGGAGTTGTAGAGCCGCCACGTGAGCCACGTCACCAACGCCGCCATCGCGAGCGCCGCGTAATAGAAGTTGGCGTGGTAGGGGAGCGTCATTCCGAACAGGTGAGGCGGCGTGGTGAACGCGTAACCGAACGGCCGGAGCGTCGGGATGTTCTTGATGCCCTGGGGGCCGCCGGTGAACTCCAGGTTGTTCATCAGGATGTTGAAGATGAAGCCGAAGGCAATCGTGACGAGCGCCAGGTAGTGTCCGCGGACCTTGAGGATCGGGATGAAGAGGAGGGCGCCGACGATGACGGCGACCAGCGGGCCGACCAGGAGCGCCAGCCACGGGGGGAGGCCGAGCCGGACTGTCAAAAGCCCCACCGTGTAGCCACCGAGGCCGGCGAAAGCCGCGCCCGCCAGATTAAGGACGCCCGCCGTGCCGATCTGGAGGTTGAGGCCCTGGCCGATCGTGACGTAGAGGAGCGCCATCGTGGCGACGAAGGTCCAGTAGGGGCTCGCCCGGAGGAAGAACGGCAGCGCGAGGGCCAGGACCGCCCCGCCGGCCAGAGCCGCGACGCGGTGGGTCAGGAACGCGGTCGTCACCCACTGCCCGACGCGCGCGGACGTGCGGGCCACGATCGCGACGATAGCTATCGCGGCGATCGTCGCCGCCAGCGGGACCGGCCGCTCGGCCAGCAGCGCCGCCACGATCAGCGCGAACAGAACGAGCTCAACCGCCCAGACCGCAATCACACCGCCCACAACACCAGCTCCTCGCGCTCCCCAATGCCTCCGTACATGTTCACCCCGCAGCCACTTATCCTAGCCTCCGAGGATCCCTCGCGCGAAGCTCAAGCAGCCGTAGGATGTCGTCCCCCGAGTACTCGTCGTATTGAAAGTCGGTGCCTGTTACCTCTCTATAAAGTTGACTAAAGACATGCCATAGGGCTTCGATAGCCTGCTGAACGCTTTTCCCCTTGATCGCGGCGAGTTGATAGATTGCTGATGGGTTAAAGACACCTTGTTTGTCTATGTGGACAAATACTTTGTTTCTTATGACCCTCAATCGGTCAGATAAATCTTCCAGCTCACTGAGTTGGGTCCCAGTTACCTTGAGCAACTGCTCAATCCGTTTGGGGTCGCACCGATAGAGGTACCAGAATGAGGCGACCTTTTTGCTATTTTCAAAAACTCGAACCAGACGGATGAGTCGATCTCCCCCTAGGGCTGTGTAAGCAACCAGGAAGAAGTCAACTCCTATATGATCCCTGCCTTCGAGCATCTGAAGCGCCTTCTGTTCCGTCCGAAGCCAGTAGACTTCAGTCAGCAGACGCTTCGTTGTACGAGCAAACCTGTTCGGCAGCCTGATGACCCTTTTCATGGAACGTCCTTCAGTCATGCAATACAATCCTTTGCTGCTGTTGCGGGCTGCTGCTGTTACGGCCTGTGAGGCGGCGGCAGGGAAGATTATGCCGGATCTCCCGGCACCACCTTCTCCGTCGTGCACTCCCTCGGGTGCTTCGGGCATTCCCACAACTGCCCCCTGCCACGGCGCACACGGCGGTACTTAGTACGACCGTCAACCTGGCACCGCGGAGCCTCCCTAAATGGCGGCCGCTCGAGGGTCGGCGCCTGATCGCAGAGAGGTCTGTAAACGGAAGCAAAAGGAGATCGCCCCGCTTAAGCCTTGTTCCAGATCTCGTCGTCTTCATTGTCCCAGAAGTCAAAGGCCGATGCGGAGAGCTTGAGCCATCCCCGGCCCTCTAAGATCAGGCGCTCGGCCTCTTCCTCGCGCAGGCGAGCGATCACCGCAAAGGGTTTGCCTCTTCTGGTCAGAATGACCCTATTGCCTTTCTGCACAGTGCTTAACGCCTCGGCGGTCTTATTCCTCAGCTCCCGCACTTCAATGAGCTTCATGAAACGACCTGGCGTTGTGCGTCGGCGTCACACGCGCTCAACGGTCTTCTCGCCGAGGATACCTGTGGGCCGGAAGACCATGAAGACCATGACGACGGCGAAGGCGACGACGTCGCGGAACTCGGAGCCGCGCGGAATGAAGGCCGCGGCGAGCGTCTGGAGGACGCCGAAGAGGAGGCCGCCCAGGATCGCGCCGTACACGTTGCCGAGGCCGCCGATAGCGGCCGCGGAAAAGCCGATGACGCCCCCCATGATCCCCATGACGAAGTGGATCTCGCTGTAGTAGAGGCCGTTCAGGATCCCGGCCACGGCGGCCAGGGCCGCGCCGAGAAAGAACGTAACATCCACGGTCCGGTCGAGATCAACGCCCATCATCTGCGCAGCTTCCGGGTCCTGGGCCACGGCGCGGATGCTCGCGCCGATCCGCGTCCGGTTGATCAGGAGGTCCACCAGCACCATGGACGCTCCACCGATGGCCAGGATGGCGAGGTTCTCGTAGCGGATGACGACCCCGCCGATCTCGAAGAGCCCGCCCGGCAGCAGGGCGGGGAAGGGCTTGGGGTCCGCCCCGCGGGGGTAGAAGACGAGGACGGCCTCGCGGATGACGAGGCCGAGGGAAAGGGTCGCGAGAAGGGTCATCAGCGGTGGTGCCTTTGCGAGAGGCTTGACGCAGGCCCGCTCGGTCAGGACGCCGATCAGGCCGATCAGGAGGATCGCGCCCAGGAAGGTGAGGGGGAGGGCGACGGCCGGGCTGCCGAGCCCGACGGCCGTCCAGAGGAACGTGAGGCTCAGGCCGGCGAAGGCCCCGAGCATGAAGATGTCGCCGTGGGAGAAGTGGATCACGTCCAGCACCCCGAAGAACAGGGTGAAGCCTACGGCGATGAGCGCGTACATGACCCCCAGCAT
>JACQWB010000255.1 GCA_016209385.1 Candidatus Rokuibacteriota bacterium | reverse complement strand
GTCCCCCACCATGGCCACGCGCTTCCCCTGCCGCTGAAGCGTGCGCACCCGCTCCGCCTTCTCGTGGGGGAGCACTTGGGCGAGTACGTCTCGGATCCCCACCTGCTCCGCCACCGCGCGCGCTGTCCGCGCGTTATCCCCGGTGATCATGACGGGCTCGATCCCCCCGGCCCGAAGCCGCGCGATCGCCTCCCGCGCATCGTCCTTCACGGTGTCGGCCAGGGCGATGAGCCCGGCCACCGCCCCTTCTACCGCCACGGCGATCACGGTCTGGGCGCCGGCCTCGTGCTCTTCGGCCACCGGAATGAGCGCACGGGTCTCGATTCCTGACTCGGAGAGAAAACGGAGGGTGCCGACCAGCACCGGCCTGCCCATCACGGTGGCGCGCACCCCGCTTCCGGGGACGGCTTCGAAGCTCCCCGCGCGGTCGAGCCGAAGGCCCTTCGCCTTTGCGGCGGTGACGATCGCCTGGCCGAGGGGATGCTCGGAGACCTCCTCGGCCGACGCGGCCAGGGCCAGAAGGCGCTCCGCGTCCCATCCTTCGGCGTGAATCACCTCCACCACCCTCGGCTCGCCATGGGTGATCGTGCCGGTCTTGTCCAGGACGACAATCGAGACGTCCTTGAAGGCCTGGAATGAGGCCGCGCTCCGCATCAGGATTCCCTGGCGGGCCGCTTCTCCACCCCCCCGGATCATCGCGAGCGGGGTGGCCATACCGAGGGCGCAGGGGTACCCCATCACGAGCACCGCCAGGGCCGCCAACCCGGCCCGGTCCCAATCCGGCGCCCCGAAGAAGAGCGAGGCCCCCAGCGTCCAGAACACAAAAGCGGCCACTCCCACCGTCAGGACTCCCGGCACGAAGTACGTGAGGATACGGTCGAGAAGGAGCAGGATGCCGGGCTTGAGTGCTCGCGCCTCCTGGATGTGACGGGCCACCTGCTGGAGAAAGCTCTCCTCGCCGACCCGGCTCACGCGGACGAGGAGCGCGCCGTGCTGGTTCACCGAGCCCCCGATGATCTCGTCTCCGGGCAGCTTCTCCCGCGGGATCGGCTCCCCTGTTACCAGGCTCTCGTCGACCGCTGACGCCCCTTCGACCACGGTTCCGTCCACGGGGATCTGCTCGCCGGGCCGGACCCTGACCAGATCGCCCTTCCCCACCTCTTCGATCGGCACCTCCACCTCGCTCCCATCCCTCACCACCCGGGCCGTGGGAGGCTGAAGCGAAAGAAGCTTCTTCACCGCTTGCGAGGCGCGCGTCCTGACCAAAAGCGAGGCGTAACCACCCAGGATGTGGTAGGCGGTGACTAACACGGCCACGCCGAAGAAGTCGGGGCTCGGGAAAACGGGGTTCACGAGCCCGATTGCCCCGCCGAGGAGCCCACCGAAGGCCGCGATCTCCATGAGAACGTGCTGATTCAGGATGCGCCGCCGGGCAGAGGCCCAGGCCATCTTAAGGATGTACAGGCCGGGGCCAAAGACTGTCACTAGCGCTAGCCCCGCCATAACCCAATGGACCCAGGGATGATGACGGCCAACCCACATCAGGAACATGAAGAGGAAAGCGACCCATGCTGAAGCGCCCGCGATGGTCAGGCGGTCGCGCTCTGTCTGAAGCTCCGCCTCCTCTTCCTCGAAGGTCCTGACCTTCTTCGGGTCTCTCACCGTGTAGCCCAGGCTCCGAAGCGTGTCAGCGAGCGTGGTGGCGCTCACCTGTTGCGGGTCGTACGCGATCAGCGCCTCCTCATGGGCCAGGCTCACGTTGACCTCTGACACCCCGTCCATCCGGCCGAGCCCCTTCTTGATCGTCTCGGTGCAGAAGGAGCAGGCCATCCCGCCGATCTTGAGCTGAAGCTTCTGCTGTGACACCGTCACACCCTCCGTGATTTCTTCCCGCTTGAGCCCTCCGATAGTTCGATATGAGGGCACACCGCCGCGTTCCTCATGGGCCGCCGTCCCCACGCCGCCAAACTCTGGCGAATCCGGCGGCGGAGCACCATGAGGTCGTTCAGCTTTCGGTCCAGCTCAGCCGCCTTGTCTCGCAACAGCTGATAGACATGCCCGCACGGAGGCCGGCCGCCCTGCCGGATCCCCACGATCTCTTTGATCTCGGCCAGCGTGAGGCCCAGCCCCTGCGCCTGCTTGATGAACCGGAGCATGTCCACGGCGTCGCTGGCATAGAGGCGGTAGCCGTTCGGGCCCCGCGCCGGCGGCGGCAGGACCCCTGCGGCTTCGTAGAACCGAATCGCCTTGGCGCTCACTCCGCATCGCCCGGCCAGGTCGCCGATCTTGAGCCCAGCACTTCGCATAGCGCCCTCCTGAGCTGCAAGCTTAAACCTTCCAGCATAGGGGAAGGTCAAGCGAAAAATTCCGCGGCCCCGGGAGCCTCGTGAACCCCGCCTTCCTACCCCATCCCTCAGGCCCTCGCAACCGGCTCGAACTCCGCAGCGAGGCTGGAGCGGCCAGATCCTGCCTCAGCATTAATTTCCCCCTGACCCTCCCCTACGGGGCAGGCCCGCCCGAGAGCCGGGCCACGAGGTCCAGGATCCGCGGCGACAGATTCACAGGAAGCCCGTCCTTTCCTTCGAAAACGCGCCCTGAAGCGGTGACACGGTGACAGGCCAGTCCTGATGCGGGTTGTCACCGCTTCTGCATCCGATGACGTCACCACTTGCACGATGCGGTGACACGCCAGTATCCATGCGGGTTGTCACCGTGTCACCGGATTGGGGGCTGATAGGGGAAGGTCAAGCGAAAAAATCACCCGGCACCGCCCCCGGGCCCGCCGATGGCAGTCGTCAGGCGGTGGCGACCGCTGCGAGTCTCTTCTCCTCGCGTCGAAAGAAGATCCAGAATAAGCCCGTGGAGATGAAGTAGAGGGCAGCCATGACCCCAAAGGGGGTATGGTAGTCGCCTGCCGCCATCATCCGGGAGCCGAGGTAGCTCGCCAGGGCGCCGGCGATGCCGGAGCCCATCATCTGTAGCCCGGTGGCCGTGCCGCGCTCGGTCTGATCAAGGAGTTCCATGCTGAATGCCGAGGCAACTGGGGCGGCGATGTTCATGAGCCCGACCCGAAGCACATAGGCCACGCCGGCGATGGAGAGGGCTGGGGCCAGGAAAGGGCCGATGTCCTGAGCGAAGGCGATGATAAGGATAAAGGGAACCGAGGCGAGCCGGCTCAGCACGATGGCGGGGACCTTCCCCAGGCGCTCGTGCACAAATGGAGCAAGCAAGGTGGCCAGCGCCAGGAACGCCGAACCTGAGGCAAAGGTCAGGCCGATCTGGTGCTCCTGCGCGTGCAGCCCCTCGTGGAAGAATACGTTGAACAGCGGCACCACGAAACCCGCTCCGAAGCTCAACACCGTCCCACAGGTGACGAGCTTGGCGATGAGGACCGGATTGTGGATCTGGTCCAGGCCGAGGATCCAGGCCCTCGCTCGACTCTGATTGGGCACGGCAGGCTCTCCGGCAAGGTCTCCGGGATGTTGCCGGAGCATCCAGGCTGGGATCAGGGAGAGAAACCAGAGGACGATGCCGAGCGAGGCAGCCCAGCGATAGGCCGCGACTTTCCCTAGGGCGGGGGTCATCCAGAGGGGGATGAGCCCGGCGAGGAGGCTTCCCGCCGTGGCCGCGCCGGTCGAGAGGGCGCTTCCGACACTGAAGAGATGGACTCGTTCTCGAGGCGCGCTGTTCTCGGCCATGAAGGCTGACTCGGACACCGCGTGGAGGGCGCCAAACACGGCCCCGATCACGGGGGTCACGAGGAGCACGGTGCGATCCGTGGTCGTGATGTTGACCAGCGCCACCGCAGCCCCGCCACCGTCTCCGATAAGAAAGCTCCACTTGCGACCGATTCGATCAGAGATGACTCCCGCCGGCAGGGAAGCGATCGAGGAGGCGATCCCACCGATGAGGATCCGGAGGCCGATGAACTCGATGCCGAACCCCACGGCCAGGAGGTAGAGGTTAAACAGAACCTCCCAGGTCCCGAGGATGAGATCCATGCCAACGATGTGGGCGAGATAGAGGCGGGCGTTCCGGCTGAACAGCCGGATCGCTTCCAGGTAGCCCCTGAGGCCACTGAGCTGAGTGACCTCCCCGCGACGCGTAGAGGGCATCGAAACACCTGGCCTTTACTCTGATCTGCCTACCTTAGCACGAGAAGAAACCCCTTGAACCTCCAGTAGCTGGAAGTCCTATGATCCCGCTAGCGGGCGGGGTCTGGATCGAAGTCGAAGGGAAGGAGGTGGAGAGAAATGGCGGAGAAGAAGATCGCGGTCATCGAGCCTGAGACGACGGAAGAGGCGGGCCAGTGCTGCGAGCCCGAGTGCGGGCCGACGACGTGTGAGCCCGGCGCGGAGGCCGTCGAGACCAAGGTCGTGGAAGAGCCCAAGAAGGCCTCGTCCGGGTGTGGCCCTTCCTGCTCGTAAGTGTTGCTCGGGGTGAAAAGGGGGAGGGAGTTTCCTTCCCCTTTTCTGTCCCGGCCGTCAGGACGAATCGTTGCCTTGGCCAGGAGAACGGGAGAATCAACATGATGGTGAACACCCTCTTTCGCTGCGCCGCGATCGTGGTCGGGGGCCTCTGGCTCCTTGCCGGGGGCAAAGAGGTCGCCTCCGGCTTCCCCGGCGGGGGACCAGGGTTCGGGCTGCTTCCGGTGACGGATGCTACCCCGTCCTGTGCGGGCTGTCATGCGAACACCAAGGCCGAGTACATGCGCGATGTCCCTCCCGACGCTCCGCTGAACCCGACCAATCAGCTCATGAGCGAGAAGCACTACAAGAAGATCGAGCAGGGGGCTGACGCCTACAAGCTTCTCCCGTCCGCGGAGCGGGAGAAGCTCCTCAAGCAGGTCAAGCTGGTCGATCAGAACAGCGCGCTCTCCCTGAAGGCCCCAAGGGAGGTCGCTCGAGGGAAACCGATCAAGGCGGAGATCAACGCCAAAGGCGGGATCGGGCCGGGAAGCAGCGTCATGCTGGTGGACACCAACCTGAGAATGCAGGCCCGTCCCGTCCAGGGCAACGGCTGGTTGATCGTCGGGCCGCCCGAGGTCATCGGCCCTGACGGTAAGCCCCAGACGTTCTGGGTGGACAAGCGCTTCACCGGCCTCGCCAAGAACGTCAACTTTGTGGTCGTGGGAGGCGGGGCTGACGTGGACAAGGGATCCTATCCCACCTGGAAGGTTACCTACACCCTCCAGGCCCCGGCCAAAGCTGGGAAGTACACCCTCGCTGCGGCCTTCCTCTACGGCACGGAGGAGCCGAACGAGCACAAAGAGAAGGGGAAATGGACGCTCCCACCGGGCGGAATCACGGGCCCATCGGGGCGGATCCTCTTCTCGGAGGTTGTGGAAGTCGAGGTAAAATAGCCGACGACGCGCCGAACGCGGGGTATCGGGAGCTGGTCCCGCGGCTGTTTCGCCGGCTCCTGTGGGCCGGGGGTGCGTCTTTGGCCGCCGGGATCGTGGGGTTCGCGGCCGGGGCCGCCATCACAGACCGGTTGGAGCAAGACAACCGCTTCTGCATCGCCTGTCATCGCCCTGAGAAACCCCTCCATGCGAAGGTCTACGAGACCTTCTTCCCCGTGGGCGGAACCCTTCGCACCCTGGCCGCGGCGCACAACGCGACGGCGCAAGTGAAATGCATCGACTGCCACATCGGAGCCCAGGTAAAGGACTACCTTGTCGTCAAGGCGATGGCCGCCTGGGATGCGGGCCGCTGGATCGCCGGCGCCTACACAGACCCGGAGAGGTTACGCTATCCTCTGGGGGATCGCACCTGTTTGAAGTGCCACCCTGACGGGGGGCAGAACCCTAAGCTGGCGAAGGCGTTTCACAATGCCCCGTATCACCGGGACCCCCGAAACGGCTGCTCGGACTGCCACCGCTCCCACCTGGAAGCGTCGGCCGAGACGAGGTTCCTTCAGACGGCGATAGCGAAACCCCTCTGCGACGGGTGTCACCAGGCGATCCTGGGCATTCCGGCGAGATAGCGAGATCGGAGGAGGGAGGATGTGATGCGAAACGGAAGTCTCAAAATCGGCGAAGCGGCCAAGCGCCTCGGCATGAATCCCCGGACGATCCGCTTCTACGAGTCCGCTGGCTTGCTCCCGCCCTCCAAACGCACCGCGCACGGCTACGCCTCCGCGGGTCACCGGCTTTTCAGTCCCGAAGACCTCGGCCGCCTCCAGTTCGTCAGACAGGCGCGCCTCCTTGACCTGTCCCTGGACCAGATCCGGGAGCTCGTGGAGGTCACCGACGAGGGCTGCTGTGGTGCAGCCCGGCCGCACCTGAAGACCCTGATCCGAGAGAAGCTCCCGGAGCTTCGTCGGCGCATTGCCGAACTCCGCCGGCTGGAGCGACACCTGGAGGTTCTCCAGAAGACGCTCCCCGACCAGGTTCCCAAGGCAGACAAATCGTGTGATGGCACGGTGGAGCGGTGCGTTCCACTGGCAGGCGCACCACTCCTTCAAATCAGCCCGCCACGGGCCCGTCGCCCTCGGATGAGGGAATGAGGAGAGAGTCATGGTGGCGTTTCTCGTGACTTTCAAGGTCCCAAAGGAGTCGGAGGCAGCGTTCATCGAAGACTACGAGCGGATTGCGACGCTCCTGAGCCGCCAGCCAGGCTTCATCCGGGCCCGATTACACCGGGGCCTTCATGACAAGTCCGTGTTCTTTAACTATGCGGAATGGCAATCGGAGGAGCACTTCCGGAGGGCCTACGCGGCGAAGGAGGTCGAGGAGATGCATCAGAGCCTCAAGGTCCTCCCGAGCATGCGGACGATGGACCTCCAGCGGTACGAGATCATCATCGAGAAGTGGCCCTCCTGAAACCAAGACCCGAGCCCCAAGGGCTACCCCCTAACGCGCCCGAAGCGGACGAAGCCACCAGATAAACTTTTCACTTGACTCTCCTCGTTAGGGGAGGGTTTATCGTGCGATCAGGAGAAACTGAGGTGAGTGGGGTGAAGATCGGACAGCCGGCCGAGCTGACAGGGGGAAGGCTATGAGGGCGATACACCGTCTTTGGGCCTCGGCTCTCGCCTTGATGCTCCTCACCGGCCCGTCGCAATCGAATGCCGCGGAGGCTAAGCAGAAAGCGAAGCTGACCATCGCGACCGGGATCGGCGTGCCCTTGATGATCGGCACAGGCATGGGGATGCTGATCAACAGGCTCATCCCCGAGGTGGAGGCGACGGTTCAGGACTTCGCCGACGAGCAGGAGATCGTGCGGCTCGTCAGCCAAGGCAAGGCGGGGCTCGGGCTCGTCCCTATCCCCGAGATTGCCAAGGCCTACCCGTTGCCGGGAGATCGGGAAAGGTCAGGGCTCCGCTTCCTGATGGGGGGCCATGCGGCCATCGTTGCGCATCTCTTCGTCCGGCAGGGTTCCCCCATCAACTCGGTCCACGGGCTAAAAGCAAAAAGGATCGCCCTTGATGAGGCGGGCGGCCCCGGAAAAGCGATGGCGGCAGCGATCCTTCAGGCGCACGGCCTTTCCCAGAAGGATCTCAAGGTCATCCATCTCCCCGTCAGGGAGCAGGTTGACGCCTTGAGGACAGCCCGGGTTGACGCAGCCTTCATGGTCGCCCCCCTCCCTTCCCCGCTCGTCTCGTCCCCCGGCCCGACGGGCATGACGAAGGCCGGCGACGTCAAGCTTCTGTCCATGAACGAAGCCGAGCTCCGAGCCCTCGTGACGGCGGTTCCCGCGTACAGCCGACACACAATCGAGGTGGGGACCTATCCCGGCCAGAAAGAAGAGGTGAGGACGATCGCGAGAAAGAACGCCCTCATCGCCCATGAGGGTCTCGACGATGCCCACGCCTATCGGATCGTCCAGGTGATCCTCGAATACCCGGCTGAGTTCCAGCAGGTCTGCCCGCTGGGCGTCGCCTACACCGCCAAAAACGCTCTGCCAGGGACCCCTCTCCTGTCCCTGCATCCCGGGGCGGAACGCTACTATCGCGAGAAGGGCATCCTGCTCGCCGGACAGGGAAGCGAATCCGCGTCCGATGGATACGACGTCTCGGGACTCATCGAGATCAGGCCGGCCGGGGGGAATGTCGTTGGCCCCGGGGCGGACCTTCTGCCCCACACGCTGGTCGAGCAGATCCAGAACGTTCCGCACGTCGCCAAGATCGAGGCGTACCTCTTCGTAGGGGTCGTGGACAAAGCCAAGGAGCGCCCCTTCTTCGTGATCGGGGGCAACCTCCCGGGCGCGACGTTCCGCGTCAACTGCCATAACGTCGACGCGGTGAAAGTCATCGACGGGCGCGGGCTCGGGGCTGAGGACGCCGGCCGGAAGGTCGCGGTGATCGGGACGCGCTATGCTGAAACCTACGCCCCGCCTGGGCGTCGGCAGATCCCGATCGGGGCTACGATTGACCTGGTCAAGCCGGGCATGGCGGCCGGGGCGTTACCCCTGCCGGGAGAGGCGAAGGTCCGGGTCGTGGGGATCTTTTCCAGCGCTTTCCCGCTGGGGGACAGCCAGGTGCTGCTTCCTTTGGATACGGCCCAGAGACTTTTCGGCTTGGAGGGGAAGGTCTCCAAGATCTTCGTCACGCTCGACGCCTCCGATGTCAGGGACCAGGTGGCCGAGACCCTCAGGGCTCGCCTGGGAGACGACGTGGACGTTGTCTACCCGCGAAGGGGCGGAATGCGATGAGAAGCGGGGCAGGAGGGCAACGCATGCGCGCGCTGCTCAAAGCGAGCCACATCTTGGCAAGCCCGGCCGCGGTAGTGGCAGTGGCGGCGACGCTCGGTATAGCCGGGTCAGTCGAAGCGGCGAGCCTTGTCGAAGTCAGAGCCAAGGGAGGTGACTCTCTGCCCGAAGGGGTCGTGGAGCAGGTGAAGGCGATCCCGCACGTCGTCAAGCTCGAACGCTACCTCTATGTGAAGGCCGAGCCGCACGACGTCATCGGGATCGAAGCGGGGGCGCCCCTTCGCATCGTCACAGAGGAAAGGAAGCTTCTCACCGCACACATCGAGGCAGGCCGGAGCTTCAAGGAGGGGGCCAAAAACGCCGCCATCATGGGGAAGGTCTACCGAGAGGACTACGGCTTTAAGGGAATGGGCATGGTCCACGCCCATCCGTTCGAAGTCGGGGCCTCCTTCTCCTTCCCGGGGTCAAAGGAGCGGATCCGGGTCATCGGCACGTTCACTGTAGATCCCGAGTCCCAGGCTAAGCGGGTGTTCCTGCCTCTTTCCACGGCCCAGAGACTCTTCGACAAGGCGGGAAAGTTGACCCACCTGTTTATCACTCTTGATAAAGCGGAGAACACCCCACAGGTGGTGGAGACCCTCACAAAAGCACTGGGTGAGGGTGCCGAGATTCTCCGCCGATGAAGATCGCCAGCATCGGGACGAGCGCAGGACTTTTCACTTGACTCTCCACCGTGGGGCGGGGTGTATCGTGAAGCAGGAGAGACTGAGGTGGGTGGGGTGAAGATCGGACAACTGGCAAGGCTGGCGGGGTGCACCGTCAAGGCCGTCCGCTTCTATGAGGCCCAAGGGCTGCTTCCGCGGGCGGCCCGGAGCCCCTCGGGCTACCGCCTCTACACAGAGCGGGACCTGAAGCGCCTCCAGTTCATCCAGCGCGCGAAGCTGATCGGGCTCCCCCTGGCCAAGATCAAGGAGCTGGTCTTCCACCTGAGCGAGGAGGAGTGCGCCTGCCCGACGGTCCGGCCTCATCTCGAGCAGTTGATCCGCGAGCAGCTCAAAGATGTCGGGGCGAAGCTCGACCAGCTGGCACTCCTTAAGGAAGAGCTTGAGGGGTTCCTGGCAAAGATGTGCCGTACAAGGCGGGCGCTCCCGGAGGAGCTCTGCGCGTGCGCGGAAACACCCGCGCCCGCCTCCGCCCCACTACTGAAAATCCGTGCGAAAGGAGGGCAGCGATGAGCAATACCGAGAGCTGGAAGAGCGTTGGCCTTCAGATCCTTCACGTCCACACCGAGGAATGTGGCGATGGGAGCTGCGGCTGTGGCTGTGCTGACATCCCCCTCGACACAGCGAAGACTCCCGAGAAGGCCGCAGACTCCCAGGAGTGCTGCACCCCGGTCTGCGGCCCTGAGACGTGCGGATAGCCGCCGCGCCGCGAGCAGTCAGCTCGAACCACTCCGTGACGACCCGGCGGTAAGCCCTCGCTGCTCCAGTCCGATCTGGGGCGGCGTTGGGGTCGGCCCAGGCTCCCCGCCCCAGAGCCGGACCACCAGGTTCAGGATCCGCGGCGCCAGACGCCGCTCCTTTCCGTCGAAAACGCGCCCTGAAACGGTGACACGGTGACAGGCCAGTACTGATGCGGGTTGTCACCGCTTCGGCATCCGGTGACGTCACCACTTGCGCGATCCGGTGACACGCCAGCATTCATGCGGGTTGTCACCGTGTCACCGGATTGAGGGCTGAAAGCAGAGGGAAGGTGCATGGCTCAGGCCTCCCGCGCCGCCTCAGCCGGAGCGCGGTACCGGGCCCGGAGGTCGGCCAGGGTTTCCTCTGAGAGCACGTAGCACCACCGCCGGCGCTCGCCCTCCCGACGCTGCTGGCGGAAGAGCCCGAGCGGGGTCAGGAGTCCGGCCAGGCGTCTGGGGCTCTTCAGCCAGTCCCACCCCGGACCGGCCTTGAGGGCGTCGAGCAGCTCGCTCGGGGTGAGCACCTCCCCGACCTCCTGGTGGACCTTCTCCAGGGCCTCCAGGAGCCGCGACGTCGTCCCTGCCTCTTGGTCGGCCTCGCGCAGGCTCTGGGACTTTACAAGCTCCGCGTCGGGACTACCACATCCTGTACGAGATTCTCCACGACAAGCAGTTTCTAGCAAGTGGCATAATTGTGGTAGTCTTGGCATCTGGGGAGGTGCGATGATGGTGCGGAAGGTCTCGGCAATGACGGTTCGCGACCGGCTGGGCCAGCTTCTTGAGGAGGTCTATTACAAGGGGGATGCCGTGATCATCGAGCGGGCCGGCCGGCCAATGGCCGTGCTGGTCCCGCCGGCTGAGTACGAGCGCCTCCGCGCGCGCCGGGCCGAACGCTTCCACGTCTACGAGCGCATCAAGGCGCGGACGAAGCGCATCCCCGCAGCGAAGCTCGATCGCGCGATTGAGGAAGGGGTGAGGGCGGCGCGGGGCGGGCGGTGATCCGCGCCGTCCTTGACACGAACCAGTATGTCGGTATGGCGATCAAGGCGGGCGGAACCGCCGACCGGCTGTTCACCGCGTGGCGCGACGAGCGATTCATCCTGCTCCTGTCGCCACCGATCCTCGAAGAGATCTTGCGGGTCCTCCACGCCCCTCGCCTTCAGCGTCTCATTCGCCTCACAACCGCCGACCTCAACGGGCTCATCGAGAGCGTCCTGTTCGACGCCGAGCTGACGCCGGGCCGCCTGACGCTCCACGTCGTCACGCGCGACCCGAGCGACAACATGTTCCTGGCCTGCGCCGTCGAAGGGCATGCAGACTATATTGTCTCGGGTGATCAGGACCTGTTGACCCTGGGGAGCTACGAGGGGATTCCCATCGTGACAGCCTCCGAGTTCCTTCGGGTTCTCGCGCGGGCGCGATGACGGCCGCCGTTTCCGAGGGAACCGGGTGGGCGGGATGGCGGCGAAGCCGCCAGGCCAAGAGCAGTTAGGGTATAGGGGCTTGAGCGACGGAGGGGCGCCCCATGGATGAGTCCAAAGTGAAAGCCTTGGCCGAGGAGATCATGGCGCTGCCCGATCCCGAACGGCAGCAGCTCGCCCAGGAGGCTCTGCCCGTGCTTCTGACGACGCACGCGGGGCTTGCCGGCATTGATCAGGCACTGCAGGCTCTCTCCGATGAGGAGTTGGACGTCCTGATCGAACGGGCTCGAAGCCGCGCGCGGGATGATCGGTGAAGCCCTCCGAGCGATCCGTCTCAGACAGCAGGCTGGTTCGCGGTGAGGGGACCTCTCTTTCCTGTTCCCGCCCCCTCCAAAGCGGTGACAAGTGGTGACACGGTGACAGGCCAGTATTGATGCGGCTTGTCACCGCTTCGGCATCTGGTGCCGTCACCACTTCCAGAAGTGGAGCGCGTTGTCACCGAAAGAAGTCGAGCAAGGGAGCGCTGGTCAAGGGTATCTCTGCGCCGGTATAACTCGAGTTATACTAGAGCGTATGAAGACGGCGATCTCCATTCCAGACCCGATCTTCGAGGCGGCTGACCGTTTGGCCCGGCGCCTCGGCCTTTCGCGCAGCGAGCTGTACGCAAAGGCCGTGTCGGCATACTTGGAGCGCTATCGGCAAGAAGGCATTACCGCGGCCCTCAACAGGGTCTACGGGTCCAACCCGGAGGAATCCCGGGTTGAGGCTGACGTTCTAGCCCTCCAGGAGGCCTCGGTACCCAGGGAACGCTGGTAGTGCGGCGAGGCGAGATCTGGTGGGGCAGTTTGCGTGAGCCAAGAAGTTCCGAGCCCGGGTATCGCCGGCCGTTGCTGCTGGTCCAGGCGGACACGTTCACTCGAAGTCGCATTCAGACTGTGCTCGCCGCGGTGATCACATCAAATGTCCGTCTCGCAGATGCCCCCGGCAATGTCCTGCTGCCGGCGAAGACCGCGGGCCTACCGCAAGACTCCGTTGTGAACGTCTCGCAGTTGGTGACCATCGACAAGAGGTTTCTTGCCGAGAGGGCCGGCAGGTTGACCCCCGAACAACTTCGCGCGGTGGAGGAGGGGCTGCGACTTGTGCTCTCGCGGTGAGGGCGTAGAACAGGCGCATGAGCCCGGCGGCGAGCGCTCACGGCGGATTTCGTAACCAGCGCTCTGCGAGCGCCCGCCGCAGACTATGCAGAGGTCGTTAGGCGGCCTTCAAGAAGCGCCCCACGATAGGCCGAGGGTTGGACCAACCGACATGTTCGAGAAACCGACGAAAGTCCTGATGGGCGACCTCCAGCGCTTCGTCTTCCGCCACAAGATCTTCGTCGAGGCGCGGGAGTTCGACGACGGTCTCATCTTCGTCCGCGAGCCGAAAGGCCGCGCCAAGAAGTTTGGGCCGCGCCGGAACTTCGAGGTCTCCCTTCGGCGCGAGAAACGGCGGGTCCACTTCTATACGGTGACGTGCGGGTCCGCTGACCAAGAGAAATCGGCGGTCTCGATTGACTTCCCGGAGAAGGCCCTCCTTCACGCCGCGGAAGCTGCGCTCGAGTACGAGGAGTGCGGCCGGAACGAGAAGCGCTATTCGGCCCACTACCCGAAAGACCCGGAAGCGGGCCGCGCCCTCTTTGGTTATGTCCGCTCCGAGGCGCGAATCCTTGAGAAGCTCCTCGGCGACGAGCTTTACCGCAAGCTCCTCCGGATTGTCCGTAGCCACCCGCGTAAGCCGCGGAGGGGGGCCACCTAAGGGCTGCAGCGGAGAGGACGCCCCGCTCCGGGGCGCGAGGCTGGAAGGCTCGGTGCTCCCCGGCCGGCGCGCAGGCCAAGAGTGTACCGACCGCATCGGGGGAGGCCATGCTGGTATCCCCCCGTAGCCCGCGGCGAGACACTCCGTCCGCTCGCCAGGGCTGGTGACTGCATCGTCAGGATCATCCACTCGCCCGACGACCATCTCTGAGCTTCGACCTGCGCCGGGTGGGCGTGGGGCACGCCGGGGAGAGAAGCGTAGGGCGAAGCGACAGTCAGGCACAATGTGCCCAAAAATCGACACAGGGCAAGGTGTACTCACGAGTAGACACGGGTTGCGCCGTCGGGGGGGTGTTCTAGGGCGTGGCCGGTCGCGAAAAGTTTCTTTGGACGCGAAGGGGATCAGCGCAGGGCGCGGCGTGATCCGCTGCTTACGGCACGGCGAGCGGAAAGTGATCATCCGCTGTGCCGGCGGCCCCGCGTCCACCTCGGTGAGGATCGCCGAGCGGCCGATAAGACACGATTACGTTAGCCATGCACTGGCTACGCACTTATTGGAGAAAAGAGCATAGAGCATAGGCGCGATAAAAAGCCCTCGACCGGCCCCGCGCCCGGGAGCATAGACAACGGCCCGTCCGACCCGGCGCACAACGTTCCCCGAGTGTCAGACCCCGATCTAGGCTAACCTGTGGGGATTCTACACTGGTGGGCATCATCATGTTCTTCAACGCCTGCCCAGTTATCATCAACATAGTCAGAGATACTTCCCTACGCAGAGCCACCGTTGATCTGGTTCTCCAGTTCGGTTAATCGGGCGATCAACTCCTCGAACTGCGGTGGCGGATGATCGAAAATCATCGGCGCCATTTTCGCATAGTCGGCGTCTAGGCCACTCAGCCGTTCTTCGCGCGGGACAAGTCGCAGAGAGCCTGGCTGCGCTTCTTCGTACTTAGCCCAAGCTGCAGAGAAGTACACCCTTTTGTGCTTGACCACGCGGCCTAGAAGGTCTAGTCGCGTCAACGCACGCCGGCCATACTCGGTGTCGGCGAGAAGCGCCAAGTCGTAGTAGTGGCGGGACAACCGTTCGTTAGTCGGCTTGTCAGGGGGGCGATGATTCTCAGCGTGCAGAAGCGTCGCCTTTTCCCAAAACGTCCGCTCGGCTACAAGAACTGTAACTTCACAAGCAGGAGCCTCGAAGATCTCCGGGAACTCTTCGGCGGCGTACGGTTTTATGCGACGCTGTTCCGTTGGCCATGGATCTCCGCGCGCTCCCAGTTCGAGCCGCACAACCGGATTGATGTATGTCAAACCGCCATGCGAGAGACTAGGTGGATAGCGGAAAACCACTGCCTGCGGGTCGGCGGCATCCTTTGCAAGCGCCCAGTTCTCACCGCCTGGCCCGAGTTGGGCTCCTATGACTTCGCTGAGCCGCGGCAGAAGGATGCTGTCGATGTGTTGTTGAACTGCTTGGTCCAGTTTTCCGATGAGTTGCTGTGTCTTCTTCTTGCTCGACGCGGACTCTGGATCGCGCTCGTCTCGATAGCCGAGATCTCCACGGTTGAATGACACGTCGATGTCTTCGGAGAAGCGGCGAATTGCACTGTACACCTTCGAAAGTGACGTACCGCCCTTGAATATCAGCGAGGGATTTGTGCCCGGTAGAGCGAAAATCCGCTTCAGCATCCAGCACACCCAGAAATCCTTTTCAAGGATGGCAGGAACTAGACCTCGCCGACCAGCGGCCTCGGTGAATAGATCGGCACGCTCGCTTGCCGGCAGACGGGCAATCGTGTCCACTGGATCAGGCAACTGGCGCCATAACCGGATGCACGATGCGGTCAAGCACTGGCTGCATCCAGCCCGGTGCAAGTACCGCCCCGCGCATCAGGCGCTGGCGATCCGGCGGGGACAATCGATTCGCTATCGTGTCGGCAACGCTTGGCCCTGCATCCTTTCCGAGGTAGCGCAGCGCTTGCACAACCATGCCTGCCGTGCTGCCAGCGGCAATGAGGTGCCCGGGTGAGGCGTGCCGCAGGGTTACGACGCTCCTCCCAATAGTTACTCGACGTGAAGGACCGTCGGTAAGATAGATCGCGTGCGCCGGAACCTGCGTCGAAAGACCAAGAGCGTTTGCGGCTTGAGCGCCCGCAACCTGAACAGTGCTACGCGTCTTCTTGGCAAGTGCGTGCGCCACCGCGTCAGGAGTTGGCGAGATTGGGCCCAACCGAGGGTTGATGCGCGGATAGTGGTAAAGACCTCGCGTGAGGCGTCGAATCGCACCGCTCCGTACCAAGCGAGAGAGCGCCTGATCGATTGTGGCACGACTGCCGAGATCGACGAAATCCGCCGGCGTGAACACAACGCCCCGTCCTCGGGCGCGCACGCGGCGCATGATCCTCTTAGGCACGGTCATAGTTAGCGGCGACTCCTTGATGTCAGAAAATAGTATTTATTTTTCTGACAGTCAAGAAGAAAGTTTTGAAATAATTTACGCTGTTATATCAATAGCTTAAGCCGCTACAAAGCCCGCCTAGACCGGCCCCGCTCCAGGAGCGGTCAGTTCAAACCGCTTGACGGCCTGGCGATAAGCCCTCTCCTCCGCTCCCGTCCGATTTGGAGCGGCGTCGGGGCCCGCCCAGGCTGCTGCGCGCCCGAGAGCCAGGCCACCAAGTCCAGGGTCCGCGGCGCCAGGTTATCCACAGGACACCCCTCTTTTCTGTCCCCCCGGGCCCCCGAAGCGTTGACACGTTGACAAGCCAGTATTCATGCGGGCTGTCAACGCTTCGACATCCGTTGACTGTCAACACTTGCAGAAGTGTTGACACGCCGCTCCTGGAGCGGGTTGTCAACGCGTCAACGGATTGAGGCCGTGGGAAGCAGGAAAGGAGCGCGTTTTAGGCCTCCTCGCGGTGGCTCACCCCCCAAGGGACACGGGATGGCCCCTGTCCCCGCCGGGATCAGCGCCGGGTCAGGAGGCGAGTTTTGCTCATACTGCTCGGCGGGGCTTTCTTACGCCCTCAAGACATCGCGAAGGAGCTCCCCGAAGATTTTGGCCCCGAGCTTGAAGGCCTCATCGAGCGTCGCCGCCGCTCCGAGAACATCGGGGTGGGCTTCCCTCCAGCCCCGTAGGTGGTCCTCGGACCGGAAGAAGTTCAGCGTGAGACAGATCGAGGTGCACGCTTTTCGCCGAACATCACCGCGCTCGCCCACCCAGACCATGATCCCGGCACCCCCGACCGGGCCATCCGGGCGGACGAAAATCTCCAGTGGTTCCCCGCAGTGGTGGCAGCGCGAGCGGATCGTCACGGGCTGGTCAACCATCGCCGGCACCCCGAGCGCGTCGATCGCACACACCGCGTACCGCTCGCGGCCGTCCCCAAAGACAAGCTGAAAGGCGGTGGGAGTGGCCGAAAAGGGGTAGGCCAGAATCACTTGCCCGTCCTGGGCCAAGATCAGATCCTTCTCATCCAGCCGGGCGATCGCCTTGTAAACCTCTGCAGGCTCGTGCGCTCGAAGAAGCCCGGAAACTTCTTCGGCCGTGACCGGGAGACCGGCGGCGATGAACCTCTCCAGGATGGCCCGAAGGACCGTCCGGGCCAGGGGATCGATCGCCTTTCGATCCTGCCACTTGGCGATGAACTCCGCGTCCAGCAGCTCCTCGGCGCGCTTGACTTCAAAGGATCCACTCATCC